>DASUZG010000130.1:0-14548 GCA_036376995.1 Azonexus sp.
GCCACCCAGGTGTTGATCATGGCCAGGGCCGAGCCGCCGGAGGCTTCGAGAGCGGAACCGGCGTTGAAGCCGAACCAGCCGAACCACAGCAGCGAGGCGCCGATCATCGTGAAGGTCAGGCTGTGCGGGGCCATCGACACACTGCCGATGCCGGTGCGCTTGCCGATCATGTAGGCACCGACCAGGCCGGCAACGGCGGCGTTGATATGGACCACGGTACCGCCGGCGAAGTCGAGGGCACCCTTCTGGAACAGGAAGCCAGCGGTGGCACCGGCGGCTTCGGCCGCGGCGGCATCGATGTAGGCGTCCGGGCCGGCCCAGTACCAGACCATGTGCGCCATCGGCAGGTAGGACAGGGTGAACCAGATGACCATGAACACCAGCACTGCGGCGAACTTCGCCCGCTCGGCGAAGGCGCCGACGATGAGCGCGCAGGTGATGGCGGCGAAGGCGCCCTGGAAGACCACGAAGATCAGTTCGGAGATGACCACGCCCTTGGAGAAGGTGGCGCCGACCGATTCCGGCGTCACGCCCTTCAGGAACAGCTTGTCCAGCGTCCCGAAGAAGGCGTTGCCCTCGGTGAAGGCCACGGAATAGCCGTAGATCACCCAGAGTACGGAAATCAGCGAGAACACCACGAACACCTGCATCAGCACCGACAGCATGTTCTTGGAGCGGACCAGGCCGCCGTAGAACAGCGCCAGGCCGGGGATCGACATCAGGATGACCAGCGCGGCGCAGGTCATGATCCAGGCGTTGTCACCCTTGTTCGGCACCAGCGGGGCGGCGGCCGGAGCCGCTTCGGCGGCAGCGGCCGGGGCGGCGGCGGGAGCAGCAGCGGCCGCGGCAGCAGGAGCGGCGACCGCCGCGGTGGCGGCAGCCGGCTCGGCCGCCTTTTCTTCAGCCCAGGCCGGAGCGCCGAAGGCAACGGCGCCGACCAGGGCCAGCAATGCGAGTACGCGTTTCATGGTGGACTCCTTAAAGGGCGTCGGTACCGGTTTCGCCGGTCCGGATGCGGATGACTTGTTCGAGATCGAAGACGAAGACCTTGCCATCACCGATCTTGCCGGTGCTGGCGGACTTTTCGATAGCCTCGATGACCTGGTCGATCTGCTCGCTCTTCACGGCAGCCTCGATCTTCACTTTCGGCAGGAAATCGACGACATATTCGGCGCCCCGATACAGCTCGGTATGCCCTTTTTGCCGGCCGAAACCCTTCACTTCGGTAACCGTGATGCCCTGCACGCCGATGGCGGACAAAGCCTCACGCACTTCGTCAAGCTTGAACGGCTTGATGATGGCGGTAACGAATTTCATGGTTGTTCCCCTATACGGTTAAAACTTGCTTTCCCCCGCCGGCACCGGCCGGAACACCGGCGGGGGATTTTTCAAACGGACTTAGAACGACTTGGTGACGGACAGAACCGCGATGCCGCGACCGGCATCCTTGTTGCTGGAGCTGGTCTGGCCGTCGGAATCCCAGGAGCTGACGAAGCAGTACGGCTGGAAGGCCTTGTTGCAGTTGCCGTCGGCGTTGGTATCGACATAGGCGAGACCGACCACCCAGCCGCTCAGGTCCTTGGTGACGCCGACCTTCCAGTCGGTGTAGTCGCCGTTCTTGATGTTCTTGGCGTAGAAATGGCCGACGTGGCCGTTGATGCCCCAGCCGTCGCCCAGGTCGTAGTTCATGTTGAACTCGAGGTAGCTGCTGCCCTTGGTGCTCTTGCCGTCGTCGTTGGCGGTACCACGCATCGAGAAGTAGTCGTCGAAGGCGTAGGAGTACTTGAGCGACAGGAACTTCCAGGAAGCGCCGACATAGACTTCCTTGTTGTTCACGGCGCCGCCGCTGGCACGGGTATGGAAGACATCAGCCTCGGAACCCGGGTAGTAGTAGTAGATCGCGCCGACATCGACGCCGAAGTCGTCAAACGTGCCGCGCCAGCCGCCGTAGAAGTCCATTTCCAGGTTGCCGTCGGGGAAGCCCGCGCCGGAGGACACGTTGGAGTTCCAGTTGCCGACATAGAAGCCGCTGGCGTGGCTGTAGTCGATGCCGCCCTGCAGGGCCGGCTTGCCGAAGGTCTGGTCGATGCCGCGGAAACGGTAGCTGGTGGCCAGGGTCAGGTTGCCGGTCACGGTGTGCGGGCTGGCCTCGGCGGCCGCCGGCGTTTCCTCGGCGAAGGCCGGCACGGCGAAGGCGCCGACAAGGGCCAGGGCAATCAGGGACTTCTTCATGTTTTCTCTCCTGTGCGGAAGTGTTGAATAAAAAAAAGAAAATGATTTGTGCAGGACGACATAGCAGAAGCTGTGCCAGGTAAAATTTTTAACAGAAATCAAATGCTTGCAAAAGACACCTCAACGGACGCACCACATCGACGCACCACACCGGTGCAGCCCCGGACGGCCACGCACCAGTGCTGAGCGAAGGGCAAAATCCGCTGAAATACCGCTGTGCTACACTGCCGGGCCGCACGGAGGAACATCATGCTCGACCCCAAATTCCTGGAAGAAATCGGCGCCAAGATGAGCGCCCTGCTGGCCAACTCGCCGGTCAAGGACATCGAGAAGAACACCAAGGCGCTGGTCAGCGGCGCCTTCGCCAAGCTCGATCTGGTCACCCGCGAGGAATTCGACGTGCAGGCCCAGGTCCTGGCCCGCACCCGCGACAAGCTGAAGGAACTCGAAGCCCGCGTCGACGCGCTGGAAAAGGCCCGCAGCGGGCAGTAAGCGGCATGGCCCTGGCCATCGCTCACAGCCGCGGGCTCGATGGCCTGAACGCGCCGCCGGTCACGGTCGAAGTCCATCTCGCCAGCGGCTTGCCCAGCTTCACCCTGGTCGGCCTGCCCGACACCGAAGTCAAGGAAGCCCGCGACCGCGTGCGGGCGGCGATCGTCAATTCCGGCTTCGAATTCCCGACGAAGCGCATCACCGTCAACCTGGCGCCGGCCGACCTACCCAAGGAATCCGGCCGCTTCGACCTGCCGATCGCCCTCGGCATCCTCGCCGCCAGCGGCCAGCTGCCGGCCAGGACGCTGGCCGATTACGAATTCGCCGGCGAACTGTCGCTGTCCGGCGCCCTGCGCCCGGTGCGCGGCGCCTTGGCGATGGCCCTGCACAGCGCCGGCAGCGGCAAGACCTTCATCCTGCCCACGGCAAGCGCCAGCGAAGCGGCACTCACCGGCACCAGTGACATTCTGGCGGCCGCCTCGCTGCTCGCCGTCTGCGCCCATCTGGCCGGACGCGAGGCGCTGGCGCCGGCTGTCGCGGCAGCGGACGACACCCCACCGCCATTACCCGATCTGGCCGACGTGCGCGGCCAGACACAGGCCAAGCGGGCGCTGGAAATCGCTGCCGCCGGCAACCATTCGCTGTTGATGATCGGCCCGCCCGGCGCCGGCAAGTCGATGCTGGCCGCCCGCCTGCCCGGCCTGCTGCCGGACCTCGAGCCGGCCGCGGCGCGGGCGTCGGCGGCGGTGCTGTCGCTGGCCGGCCAGTTCCGTCCGGAAAGTTTCGGCCGGCGTCCCTACCGCCAGCCGCACCATACCGCTTCGGCGGCAGCCCTGGTCGGCGGCGGCAATCCGCCGCGCCCCGGCGAAATCAGCCTGGCCCACGAGGGCATCCTGTTTCTCGACGAGCTGCCGGAATTCGACCGCAAGGTGCTGGAAACGCTGCGCGAGCCGCTCGAAACCGGGCGCATCCACATCGCCCGCGCCGCCCGCCAGGCCGAATTCCCCGCCGACTTCCAGCTGCTGGCGGCCATGAATCCCTGCCCCTGCGGCCACCACGGCGAAACGACGGGGCACTGCCGGTGCACACCGGACCAGGTGAGTCGTTATCGCGGCAAACTCTCCGGCCCCTTCCTCGATCGCATCGACCTGCTGATCGAAGTGCCCGCCCTGCCGGCCGAGGCACTGCTCGGCAAGGCCGAGGGCGAAGCTTCGGCCAGCGTCCGGGCGCGCGTCGCCGCCGCCCGCTCCCGGCAACTGGCCCGGCAGAACAAGACCAATGCCCGCCTGACGACAGCCGAAGTCGATGCCTGCTGCACGCCGGACGCAGCCGGCAGCCGCCTGCTCGAACAGGCCGGTCGCAGTCTCGACCTGTCGGCGCGGGCCTGGCACCGCATCCTGCGCGTCGCCCGCACCATCGCCGATCTCGCCGCCAGCGAGGCAGTCGGCGCCGCGCACGTCGCCGAAGCCATCCAGTACCGGCGCCTGGCCCGTGGCTGAGCGGGAGCGCCCGCCCAGCACGCGCGGCATCGCCCTGTTGCTGGCCTCGCTGTCGGCGCTCGGGCCGTTCTCGATCGACACCTACCTGCCGTCTTTCCACGACATCGCCGACAAGCTGGGCGCCAGCCAGTTGCAGGTGCAGCAGACGCTGTCCGCCTACCTGCTCGCCTTCGCCGTGATGACCCTGTGGCACGGGGCGATTGCCGACCGCTTCGGGCGCCGCCGGGTGATCCTCACGGCGCTCGCCTTGTTCGGCCTGGCCTCAATCGGCTGTACGCTCGCCACCAGCATCGAACAACTGTGGTTCTGGCGCGCCATGCAGGGCATCACCGCCGGCGCCGGCATCGTCATCAGCCGCGCCATCGTCCGCGACCTGTTCGACGGCGCCGACGCGCAGCGGCTGATGTCGCAGATGACCATGATGTTCGCCGTGGCCCCGGCGGTGGCGCCGGTCATCGGCGGCTGGCTGCAGACCCTGTTCGGCTGGCGCATGGTGTTCGCCTTCCTGGTGCTGATGACGGTCGTGCTGTGGCTGGCCTGCTGGAAGCTGCTGCCGGAAACCCTGCCGCCGGAGAAGCGTCAGTCGCTGCGCCCGGGCTACCTCGGCCGCACCTACCGGCAGGTACTGACGACGCCCGCCTTCCTGTTCGCCTGTAGCGCGCTGTCGCTCAATTTCGCCGGCTTCTTCATTTACGTGCTGTCGGCGCCGGTGTTCCTGATGCAGCACCTGGGCCTGCCGGAAACCGCCTTCCTGTGGCTGTTCGGCCCCTCGATGTGCGGCCTGCTGAGCGGCTCCTGGCTGTCCGGCCGGCTGGCCGGCAAGCTGTCGCTGTACCGGAGCATCGCCCTCGGCTACGCGCTGATGGCCACCGCCGCGCTGCTCAATCTCGGCCTCAACCTGGCGCTGCCGCCCGGCCTGCCGTGGAGCGTGCTGCCGCTGTTCGTGTACACCACCGGCATGTCGTTGGCCATGCCCTGCCTGACCATCCTGGCGCTCGACCTGTTCCCGGCCCAGCGCGGACTGGCAGCCTCGTGCCAGACCTTCCTGCAGTCCGGCTTCAACAGCCTGGCCGCGGCCGTGATTGCGCCGGCGCTGTGGGCTTCGACCCTGGGCCTGGCGCTCGGCATGAGCGGCCTGATGCTGCTGGGTGGCCTGGCCGCACTGGCCCAGCGGCGTTCACGACTGCTGCCAGGGTAAGCCGCGAAAGCGCCAGCCGGCCTGGGTGCCGCGATGGTAATCGGCATCGAGCGGCCCCTCGAAGCCTTCGAGCACGTTGGTGACGTCCGAGAAGCCGGCGGCCTCCAGAGCCTCGCCGGCATAGACCGAGCGGTGGCCGCTGCGGCAGATCACCAGCACCGGCCGCGCGAGGTCGCTGCCGACCATGCGCCGCACCTTGTCGGCGAACAGCGGGTCGATGTCCCAGTCCGGCGCTTCCTGCCAGGCGACATGCTCGGCGCCGATCGGGTGGCCGACGTACATGTGTTCGATCTCGGTCCGGCAATCGATCAGCACGGCTTTCGGGTTGTCCTGCAGAAACGCGTGGGCGGCGACGGGGTCGAGATGGCGCATGGGAAATCCGTGGATCAGCGATTCCCGATATTATGTGAGCAAGCCGGAGAGGCGGCAAACGCGCCGCCTCGCTGCCACCGGCCATTGCCGCCCGCCACTTCGCCGGAGCACGCCATGACCAGGACCGGATTGTTCGCCACCCTTGCCACCGCCCTCGCCACGGCACTGCTGCCGGCCTGCGATGCGGTCAACCTGCCGCAGATCAAGCCGGGCGTGACGACCGCCGCCGAAGTGCTGCAACGCATGGGCGAACCGGGCTTCCGGCACCGGAACGACGACGGCACCGCGACCTGGGAATACAGCCGGCAGCCGGCCGGCGTGCATTGCTACATGATCAGCTTCGACCGGCAGGACGTGGTCAGCCGCCTCGAACAGGTGCTCAGCGACGAGTACTATGCCCGCGTCCGCCCCGGCATGAGCAAGGACGAGATCCGCCGCCTGCTCGGCGCGCCCGGCTCGCGGATGGTGTTCGACAACCTGCGCGAGGAAATCTGGGAGTGGCGCATCCAGGGCGCGCTGCCGACCGACGAAACCTATTTCATGGTGCATTTCGACACCGGGCACGGCGCGGTCAAGAAAACGTCGCAGCGGGTGCAGCCGAAAGGCTAGGCGCGCCATGTCCTTGGCAGTCGTCGGCGCCGCCGGTAAACTGTCGCTTCTGCCGAGGAGCGCTGCGACCCTGTACCCGGGGCCAGGCTCGGCAATGTTCAACGGCGCTCGCAAACCATCGACCGGTTTGTGGCGCCGATTGTTTTTGCGGCGTCCCCGGTGTGTTTTCGTCTTGCCGAGGTGATCATGATGCAACCCGACCGTACCGCCGAACTTTCCGCCCTGCTCGCCCAACGCCTGCTCGTCCTCGACGGCGCCATGGGCACGATGATCCAGCGGCACGGCCTGTCCGAAGCGGACTACCGCGGCACGCGCTTCGCCGGCCACGCGCACGACGTCAAGGGCAACAACGACCTGCTGGTGCTGACGCGCCCCGACGTGATCGGCGGCATCCACCGCGATTACCTGGCAGCCGGCGCCGACATCCTGGAAACCTGCACCTTCAATTCGACCGCCGTCTCGCAGGCCGACTACAACCTGACCGAGATCGTCTACGAACTGAATTTCGAAGGCGCGGCGCTCGCCCGCCGGCTGTGCGACGAATTCACCGCGCAGAACCCGAAGAAGCCGCGCTTCGTCGCCGGCGTACTCGGCCCGACCAGCCGCACCGCCTCGATCTCGCCGGACGTAAACGACCCCGGCTACCGCAACGTGAGCTTCGACGAGCTGGTGGCCAATTACTTCGAAGCCATCACCGGCCTGGTCGAAGGCGGCGCCGACATCCTGCTGGTCGAGACGGTGTTCGACACGCTGAACGCCAAGGCGGCGCTGTTCGCCATCGAAAAATATTTCGATGCCGCCGGCCGCCGCTGGCCGGTGATGATTTCCGGCACCATCACCGACGCTTCCGGCCGCACGCTGTCCGGCCAGACCGCCGAAGCCTTCTGGAACTCGCTGCGCCACATCAAGCCGCTCGCGTTCGGCCTCAATTGCGCGCTCGGCGCCAAGGAACTGCGCCAGTACGTCGAGGAGCTATCGCGCGTCTGCGATTGCTACGTCTCAGCCCACCCCAACGCCGGTCTGCCGAATGCCTTCGGCGGCTACGACGAGACGGCCGACATGCTGGCCGACGAGATCGAAAGCTGGGCCAGGGCCGGCATCGTCAATATTGTCGGCGGCTGCTGCGGCACCTCGCCCGAGCACATCGCCGCCATTGCCGCCCGCGTCGCCGCGGTCACGCCGCGCCGGCCGGCCGAGGTCGCGCCGGCCCTGCGCCTGTCCGGGCTGGAAGCCTTCAACGTCGATGCCAGCTCGCTCTACGTCAACGTCGGCGAGCGGACCAACGTCACCGGCTCGAAAGCCTTTGCCCGCATGATCCTCGAAGGCCGCTTCGACGATGCGCTGGCGGTGGCCCGCCAGCAGGTCGAGAACGGCGCCCAGGTGATCGACATCAACATGGACGAGGCGATGCTCGATTCGATCGCCGCGATGGACCGCTTCCTGAAGCTGATCGCCTCGGAACCGGACATTTCGCGCGTGCCGATCATGATCGACTCGTCCAAGTGGGAAGTCATCGAAACCGGCCTCAAGTGCATCCAAGGCAAGGGCATCGTCAATTCCATCTCGATGAAGGAAGGCGAAGCCAAGTTCCTCGAACAGGCCAAACTCGCCCGCCGCTACGGCGCCGCGGTGATCGTCATGGCCTTCGACGAGCAGGGCCAGGCCGACACCTTTGCCCGCAAGACCGAGATCTGCGCCAAGGCTTATGCCCTGCTGACCGGCATCGGCTTCCCGGCCGAAGACATCATCTTCGACCCGAACATCTTCGCCATCGCCACCGGCATCGCCGAACACGACAACTACGCCGTCGATTTCATCGAGTCGGTGCGCTGGATCAAGGCGAACCTGCCGCAGGCGCACATTTCCGGCGGCGTCTCCAACGTCTCCTTCTCCTTCCGCGGCAACGACCCGGTGCGCGAGGCGATCCACACCGTCTTCCTCTACCACGCGATCCAGGCCGGCATGACCATGGGCATCGTCAATGCCGGCATGCTCGGCGTCTACGACGATCTCGAAGCCAATCTGCGGGCCAAGGTCGAGGATGTGGTCCTGAACCGCCATCCGAACGCCGGCGAGGCGCTGGTCGAGTTCGCCCAGACGGTCAAGGAAGGCAAGGCCAAGGACAGCGGCCCCGACCTGACCTGGCGCCAGCTGCCGGTCGAGAAGCGCCTCGAACACGCGCTGATCAAGGGCATCACCGACTTCGTCGTGGCCGACACCGAGGAAGTCCGCGCCCAGCTCGCCGCCGAAGGCAAGCCGCCGCTCGCCGTCATCGAAGGCCCGCTGATGAACGGCATGAACCACGTCGGCGACCTGTTCGGCGCCGGCAAGATGTTCCTGCCGCAGGTGGTCAAATCGGCGCGCGTGATGAAGCAGGCGGTCGCCCACCTGCTGCCCTTCATCGAAGCCGAGAAATCCCGGACCGGCCTGGGCAGCAAGGGCAAGATCCTGATGGCCACGGTCAAGGGCGACGTGCACGACATCGGCAAGAACATCGTCGGCGTGGTGCTGGGCTGCAACGGCTACGACGTCATCGACCTCGGCGTCATGGTCTCTTGCGACAACATCCTGAAGGCGGCGCTCGAACACCGCGTGGACATCATCGGCCTGTCCGGCCTGATCACCCCGTCGCTCGAGGAAATGGCCCACGTCGCCAGCGAAATGCAGCGCCAGGGCCTGAAGCAGCCGCTGCTGATCGGCGGCGCGACGACCAGCCGCGCCCACACCGCGATCAAGATCGCTCCCAACACCGAAGGCGCCGTCGTCTATGTGCCCGACGCCTCGCGTGCCGTCGGTGTCGCCACCAAGCTGCTGTCGGCCGAACAGCGCGCCGGTTACATCGGCGAAATCGCCGCCGAGTACGAAGCCGTGCGTAGTGAGCACGCCGGCCGCAAGGGGGCCACGCTGGTCAGCCTGGACGACGCGCGGGCCAACCGTTTCACGTGGAACGCCGACTACGCGCCGACGGTGCCGGCGCAGATCGGCCTGCACACGCTCGAACTGGAACTCGAAGACATCGCGCTGCTGATCGACTGGTCGCCCTTCTTCCAGAGCTGGGACCTGGCCGGCCGCTACCCGGCCATCCTCGACAACCCGACGGTCGGCGAAACCGCCCGCCAGCTGTTCGCCGACGCCAAGGCCATGCTGGCCCGCATCGTCGCCGAGAAATGGCTGTCTGCCCGCGCCGTCTTCGGCCTCTACCCGGCCAGCGGCGACAACGAGGACATCGTGCTCTACAGCGACGAATCGCGGACCGGCGAACTCGCCCGCTGGGTCGGCCTGCGCCAGCAGCACAAGCAGCCGAGCGGCCGGCACAACCTGGCGCTCGCCGATTTCGTCGGCCCGCGCGACTACGTCGGCGCCTTCGCCGTCACCGCCGGTCTGGGCATCGAAGCCCGCGTCGCCGAATTCGAGGAAGCCAACGACGACTACTCGGCGATCATGCTCAAGTCGCTGGCTGACCGCCTCGCCGAAGCCGCCGCCGAATGGCTGCACCTGCAGGTGCGCAACCGCTACTGGGGCTACGCGGCCGACGAGAAGCTCGACAACGATGCGCTGATCGCCGAGCAATACCAGGGCATCCGCCCCGCTCCCGGCTACCCGGCCTGCCCCGACCACACCGCCAAGCAGGCCCTGTTCGCCCTGCTCGACGCGCCGGCCAACGCCGGCATGGGCCTGACCGAGTCCTGCGCGATGACCCCGGCCGCCTCGGTTGCCGGTTTCTACATCGGGCATCCGGGTTCGGCGTATTTCGCCATTCCGAAGATCGGGCGGGACCAGTTGGAGGATTGGGCCAAGCGCAAGGGGATGTCGCTCAAGGATGCCGAGTACTGGCTGGCGCCGCTGCTCTAACTCCCGCGACAGGCGACGGGGCATGTGCTGCCAGGCCATGCCCCGTCGCCTTTGGTAACTGCCTTAAGCGCAGGCGATAATCCCGGCTCCGCAACCTTTCGTTCCCAGCATGGCCCGCTACCCTCACATCCTGTTCGACCTCGACGGCACCCTGATCGATTCCGCCCCGGCCATCCTGGCGAGTTTCCGCGAAGCATTCGCGCAGAGCGGCATCGTGCCAGCCCGCGCCATCGACGAAAGCGTGATCGGGCCACCGCTGGTCGAAACCCTGCAACTCCTGTCGGGCAGCGACGATCCGGTGCTGGTGGCACGCCTGGCCGAGGCGTTCAAGGCCAGCTACGACAGCACCGGCTACCAGGCGACCGCCGCCTACGCCGGCGTCGGCGCCCTGCTCGCCGAACTGGCCGGCGCCGGGCTGAGCCTGTCGATCGCCACCAACAAGCGCATCCACCCGACCCGGCTGATCCTCGGTCACCTTGGCTGGCTCAGCCATTTCACGCACATTTACGCCCTCGACCTGTACACGCCGCGCCTGCCGGACAAGGCCGCGATGATCGGCCGCCTGCTGGCGGACCAGGGCATTCCGAAGGATCAAGCCATCTACATCGGCGATCGCAGCGAGGACGGCGAATCGGCCGCCGCCAATGGCCTGCCCTTCATCGCCGCCACCTGGGGCTACGGCAGCCTGACGCCCAGCGAAATGCGCGCCGGATGGCGGGCGGCAGCGCAGCCGGAAGCCTTGGCCGCGATGCTGCTGGACGCCTGATCCACCGCACGCCGCCCCGCATGCAATTCGCCGCCGCCATCGACCTCGCCCCCTTCAACACCCTCGCCCTGCCCGGCAAGGCGGCGCGCTACCTGCGCGTGACCGAGGCCGCGCAACTGGCCGATCCGGCAGTGGCCGACGGCCGGCGCTTCATCCTCGGCGGCGGCAGCAACCTGGTGCTGACCGGCGACGTCGACGGCCTGGTGTTGCACATGGCCATCCCCGGCCGCCGCCTGGTGAAGGAAGATACCGAGGCGTGGTACGTCGAGGCCGGGGCCGGCGAGAACTGGCACGACTTCGTGCAATGGACGCTGACGCAAGGCTGGCCCGGGCTGGAGAACCTGAGCCTGATTCCGGGCACGGTCGGCGCCGCGCCGATCCAGAACATTGGCGCCTACGGACTCGAAGTGTGCGAGCGCTTCCACTCGCTGCAAGCCTGGGATTTCGCGCGAGGCACGTTCATCACCTTCGAACGCGCGGCCTGCCGCTTCGGCTACCGCGACAGCCTGTTCAAGCAGGAAGGCTGGCATCTGAACGGCCGGCTGGCCATCACCGCCGTCGTCTTCCGCCTGCCCAAGGCCTGGGTCGCCACCACCCGCTATGCCGACCTCGCCCAGGAACTGGCGGCGCATCAAGTGACTACGCCGACGGCCCGCGAGATCGCGGCGGCGATCGTCGCCATCCGCCAGCGCAAACTGCCCGATCCGGCCGTGAAGCCGAATGCCGGCAGCTTCTTCCACAATCCGGTGCTCGCTCCCGAGCTCGCTGCGGCGCTGCTCGCCAAGCACCCGACGCTGCCGCACTACCCGCAGCCGGACGGCAGGGTCAAGCTGGCGGCCGGTTGGCTGATCGAGCAGGCCGGCTGGAAAGGCAAGGCGCTGGGGCCGGTCGGCATGTACGAGAAGCAGGCACTGGTGCTGGTCAATCGCGGCGGTGCCTGCGGTGCCGACGTGCAGCGCACGATGGCCGCGGTGCAGGCTGCCGTGCGCGAAAAATTCGCCGTCGAGCTCAGTCCCGAACCGATTTTCCTGTAACCGACAGGCAGGCGGCAATGCCGGTCGCCAGCGCATCGGCCATGCGCGCCTGGCGCTGCGCGTCGCGCAACTCCAGTTCTTCTTCCCGGTGCTTGATGACCCCGGCTTCGAACAGCACGGCCGGCAGCGTCGTGCGGTACAGCACGACCAGGTTGTCGTAGTACCAGACGCCGTTATCGCCGTCGGCCGGCAGATGCTGGCGGCCATGCCAGGACGACGGCACGAAGCCGTTGCGCCGCAGCACGGCGCCGATGGCCGAGGCGCAGCGCAGACTGGTGGCGAGATCCGGGTTGCGTGCCGAGACGAACAGGCCGAAGCCGCGCTTGACCTCGGTGTAGCTCTGCTCGCTGCCATCCCAGTCCCAGAACTGCAGGTAGGCGGGGCTGATCGAATCGTGATGGACGGACAGGAAGAAGTCGCTGCCCGCCGCCTGCTGCGGGCGCTCGGCGAGGCTGCCGATGTCGCCGGCAAAATTGATGCGGCGGACCGCCAGTTGCCGCTGTTCGAGTGCCTGTTCCAGCACGCCGGCAAACTCGCGGTTGAAAGCGAATTCGGTACGGCCGCGGGCGCTGACGGCACCGCCGTCGACCAGCCCGTGGCCGACATCGACGGCCACCTGCGGCGTCGCCGCCGACGCGGCCAGCAGCAGGGAAAGCGGCAGCAGCCAGCGGATCATGGGGCAATTGTCGCGGCAAACCGCCCGAACCGGCGACCGCGGAGTACGGCGAAGTGCGCTATAGTTCTGCGCTGGCCGGTCACAGCGCCCGGATTTCGACCGCGCCGAAACAGAGAATTGAACATGGAAAAGTCCCTACGCGGCACCACCGCCCACCAGCCCGACCTCAACTGGAGCCAGGTCCGCGAGACGGTCCTGCTGCTGGAGCTGGCGGCGTTGCAGATCGAAGCGGCGATGAAGGACAGCAATGCGTCGGTCGACGTGCTGACGCATTCCTTCACCACCATGGCCGGCTACATGAAGACCATTTCCGACACCGTCGGCACGCTGCCCGACGACGGCCCGACCGGCGCCGCCAAGCAGAGCCTGGCCGGGGCCTCGGAACATGTGGTCGGGATGATGCACCAGGCGATCATCGCCTTCCAGTTCTACGACAAACTGGTCCAGCGCCTGTCGCACGTCGGCCTCAGCCTCGGCGAACTGAGCGACCTGGTCGGCGATCACGGCCGACTGTTCAATCCCAGCGAATGGGTCGACCTGCAGCAGCGGATCAAGGCCAAGTACAGCACGGCCGAGGAAGTCGCGATGTTCACCGCCGTGATGCAGGGCATGCCGGTGCACGAGGCCCTCGACAAGTTCATGGCCGAAATGAAGCACAAGAGCGACGATATCGAGCTGTTCTGACCCCGCAGCCGCTCAGAAATCGGCAGCTGCCCGCCAGACGATGTTGGCGTCCGGCCCGCCGCGCGCACTGCGCTCGAGCATGTCAATGAACGGCCAGGCCCGCTGGCCGAGGGCGACCACCGGTTCGCGCTGTTCCTCGTCATCTGCGTCGTCGTCGACGGGCGGAGCCTCGGCCCGGGCCACGGCCTGACGCAGTGCCGCCGCCGCCGGCGCCATCTCGTCGTGGGTGAAGGTGCCGCGCGCCGTCGTTTCCTTGCCCAGCGCCTGCAGGAGCGTGCGCGCCACTTCGGCGAACATCATCAGTTCACCAGTTTCGCTGGATGTAAATGTAACGAGCATCAATTTATCCCTTTTGGTACTTTTGTCCGGTTGTCATGCGGCCCGCCGTTCATGCAGAATGAAGCAAACGGAGAGAGACAACCATGGATGAGAATCTTATCGCCAATCCCTTCGTGACAGGGAACGACGAAAACGAGCGCCTGGCACTTGAGGAATGCGCCAAGCGCCAGCGCGTCGACCGGCGCGTGTCGGCGCTGGTGATTCCCGCTGGCCGCTGCGGCCTGGCCAGCAAGTTCGCCCGCCTCGGCGCCGGCGTCACCGTCGGCGACGTGGCCGCCGTCCAGCGCGAGAGCGAGAACCGCATCCTCGCCGCCGGGCTGCAGGACAACATCCGTTTCGTGCCGCTGGACCTGGCCAACCTGCCCGTCGATCCGCCCGGCGAGCCTTACGACATCATCATCCTGCGCCGCGGCCTGTGCAGCATGCCCTACGCGGAAGCCCGCGGCATCATCCGCCAGTTGCTGCTCAAGCTGAAAATCGGCGGCAAGCTGTATGTCTCGATCCTCGGCCTGCATTCCGAACTGGGCGAAGGCTATCCGGGCGGCGAACTGCCGATCGACCAGCGCTTCACCAAGCTGTCGCCGGCGCTGGCCAGGAAATACGGCATCGAGCAGCCGGTCTGCCTGTACACCGAGCGCAACCTGTTCATGCTGCTGCTCGAAGCCGGCGCCAGCGTGCTGCGCACGCTGACCACCACCTACGGCAACGTCAAGGGCGTCGCCGTCCGGGTCTGAACTTGCGTCTCGGCATTGATCTCGGCGGCACGAAGATCGAGATCATCGCGCTCGACGACGG
>DASUZG010000131.1:0-2495 GCA_036376995.1 Azonexus sp.
GCGAGATGATGATCATCGTCGAGTCGCGGTTGTTGAGCACGTCTTCCAGCCAGCGGATGGTGTTGATGTCCAGGTTGTTGGTCGGCTCGTCGAGCAGCAGGATGTCCGGGTTGGCGAACAGCGCCTGGCACAGCAGCACGCGCAGCTTCCAGCCGGGCGCGACCTCGCTCATCGGGCCGTCGTGCTGTTCGGTCGGGATGCCGACGCCGAGCAGCAGTTCGCCGGCCCGCGATTCGGCGGTGTAGCCGTCGTATTCGCCGACCTTGCCTTCGAGCTCGGCGGCGCGCATGTAGTCGTCCTCGGACGCCTCCGGATTGGCGTAGATCGCGTCGCGTTCCTGGATGGCGTTCCACAGCTCCTCGTGGCCCATCATCACGACGTCGAGCACGCGCATGTCCTCGTAGGCAAACTGGTCCTGGCGCAGGTAGGCCATGCGCTCGTGGACGTCTTTCGAGACATTGCCGGCCGACGGTTCGAGCGCGCCGCACAAAATCTTCATGAAGGTCGATTTGCCGGCCCCGTTGGCGCCGATCAGGCCGTAGCGGTAGCCCTCGCCGAACTTGACGTTGACGTTTTCGAACAGGGGCTTGGCCCCGAACTGCATGGTGATGTTGGCGGCGACGAGCACGGCGATTCCGATCTGCGAAAGGCAAAAAAACGCGCGAAGGCGAAACGGTGAATTTTACCTGCTTTCAAGGGCTTGATCGGCCGCGCCCAGCTTTTTTGCTGCACTGCGGTGTAACATGCGGGCCAACAATTACTCGCCCTCGCGGCCCCGAGAGACAGCCCATGGTTCCCCATCTCACCACCGCCCTCAACGGCCCCCTGCTCGAACTCGAGCGCCGCTTCCTCGCCGCCAGCCCGCAGATCGAGCACTGGCTGCGCGGCCAGTGGCTGGAGCACACGCCGCCCTTCTATTCGTCGGTCGACCTGCGCAATTCCGGCTTCAAGCTGGCGCCGGTTGATACCAACCTGTTCCCCGGCGGCTTCAACAATCTCAATCCGGCCTTCCTGACCCTGTGCGTGCAGGCGGCGATGAGCGCCATCGAGAAATTCTGCCCGGAAGCGAAAAGCCTCTTGCTGATTCCGGAAAACCACACGCGCAACCAGTTCTACCTGCAGAACGTCGCCCAGATCGCCGCCATCCTCAAGCAGACCGGGCTCAACGTGCGCATCGGCTCGCTGATTCCCGATCTCGTCGAACCGACCCCGGTGGATCTGCCGAACGGCCAGCAGCTGCTGCTCGAACCGCTGGTGCGCAACGGTAACCGGCTCGGCGTCGCCGGCTTCGAGCCGTGCGCGATCCTGCTCAACAACGACCTCTCGGCCGGCATCCCGGCCATCCTGCAGAATCTCCACGAACAGGTCGTGCTGCCGCCGGTCCATGCCGGCTGGGCGGTGCGCCGCAAGTCCAACCACTTCGCCGCCTACGACCAGGTGGCCAACGACTTCGCCCGCGAAATCGGCATCGACCCGTGGCGTATCAACCCGGCCTTCTCGGTCTGCCGCAGCATCAACTTCCATGAGCGCCAAGGCGAGGAATGCCTGGCCGCCAACGTCGCCGCCGTGCTCGACATCGTGCGCGAAAAGTACAAGGAATACGGGATCGCCGAGACGCCCTACGTGGTGGTCAAGGCCGACGCCGGCACCTACGGCATGGGCGTCATGACGGTACGTGACGCCGACGAGGTGATTGCCTTGAACCGCAAGCAGCGTAACAAGATGAGCGTGGTCAAGGAAGGCCTCGAAGTCTCCGAAGTGCTGATCCAGGAAGGCGTGCATTCCTTCGAGACGGTCAATGAGGCGGTCGCCGAGCCGGTCATCTACATGATTGACCGTTACGTCGTCGGCGGCTTCTATCGCGTGCATACCGGCCGCGGCAAGGACGAGAACCTCAACGCCCCGGGCATGCACTTCGAGCCGCTGGCCTTCGAGACCGGCTGCAACCTGCCCGACTACGGCTGCAACAACCCCGATGCGGCACCCAACCGCTTCTACGCCTATGGCGTCGTCGGGCGTCTGGCCTGCCTCGCTGCCGCCGTCGAACTCGAACGCACGGCGCCGGCCGACGACTGAGCGGCGTGGCGCAGCAACTGCATTTCGCCAAACACCTGCTGGGCGGCAGCGCCCAGCCGCTGCGGCTGGGCTTTGTCTGCGACCCGCTGGATCACCTGAAGGCGTGGAAGGATTCGACGGTGGCCATGATGCGCGCCGCCGAGCACCACGGCCACGAGGTGTTCGCCCTCGACAGCGCGAGCCTCGCCTGGCGCCGGCCGGAAACCGGCCATCCCGGCGGCGTCTATGGCGAAGCGCGGCACCTGCACCTGCGCCCGGACGACCACGACTGGTTCCGCGAAACCGGTTGCGAATGGCTGCCGCTGCGCCACTTCGACGCCGTGCTGATGCGCCGCGACCCGCCCTTCGACCGCGAATACCTGACCGCCACCTGGCTGCTCGAACGCGCCGAGGCCGACGGGGTCAAGGTCTTCAACCGG
>DASUZG010000132.1:0-7500 GCA_036376995.1 Azonexus sp.
GATGGAAGGGCCCTACGGCGACCACACCGGCTACTACAACGAGCAGGCCGAGTTCCCGGTGTTCACCATCGAGCGCATCAGCATGCGCCAGAACCCGATCTACCACAGCACCTACACCGGCAAGCCGCCCGACGAGCCGGCCGTGCTGGGCGTCGCGCTCAACGAAGTGTTCGTGCCGCTGCTGCAGAAACAGTATCCGGAAATCGTCGATTTCTACCTGCCGCCCGAAGGCTGCTCGTACCGGATGGCCATCGTCAGCATCAGGAAGCAGTACCCGGGCCACGCCAAACGGATCATGTTCGGCATCTGGAGCTTCCTGCGCCAGTTCATGTACACCAAGACCATCATCGTCGTCGATGACGACATCGACATCCGCGACTGGAAGGAAGTGGTGTGGGCGATGACGACGCGCATGGACGCCACCCGCGACACGACGCTGGTCGACAACACGCCGATCGACTACCTCGACTTCGCCTCGCCGGTCGCCGGCCTCGGCTCCAAGATGGGGCTCGACGCGACCAACAAGTGGCCGGGCGAGACCAGCCGCGAATGGGGGCGGCCGATCGTCATGGATACCGCAGTCAAACAGCGCGTCGATGCGCTGTGGGGCGAACTCGGGCTGTAGGCCGAACGCGGCCGGCATGACGCCGGCTGCAGCGCGGGCCTGGCGTATCATCGTCGCTGCCGGGACGACTGCCTCGGTCTGCCGTGAAAAGGAACCGCATGTTCGCCGCTACTCCGCTTTCCTTGCATGACCCCGGCCACGCTCGCGCCTGGCTGGAGCTGCTCGACCACTATGCCCGCGACCCGATGGGCGGCGGCAGCGGGCTGTCCGATTACGCTCGCCGGCATCTGGTGGCCCGCCTGCAGGCGCAGGCGGGGTTCCATGCGGCGCTGGTCTTTGTGGACGGCGCGGCGGTCGGCCTGATCAACTGCTTCGCCGGCTTCTCGACTTTCGCCGCCAAGCCGCTGCTCAACATCCACGACATCGTGGTGCATGCCGACTGGCGCGGCCGCGGCATCGGCCAGGTGCTGCTCGGCTGGGCCGCCCGGCGGGCGGGCGAACTCGGCTGCTGCAAGCTGACCCTCGAAGTGCTGGCCAACAACGACAAGGCGCTGGCCGCCTATGCCCGCGCCGGTTTCGCGCCCTACGTGCTCGACCCGGCGGCCGGCCAAGCGCTGTTCCTGCAGAAAATCTTGACGGAGGAAACGACATGAACAATCCGCTTCCGGTGGCCGATTCCCAGGGCGTGCGCCCGTCGCTGGTGCAGCTGACGCACGTCATCTACGGCCTGCATGCGCTGGCCGTGGTCATCGGCGTCACCTCGTCGGCGACGGTGGCCGGCGGCTTCGTCTTCGGCCTGCCGTCGCTGATCGCCGTCTTCCTCAATTACCTGAAACGCGGCGAGGTGGCCGGCACCTGGCTGGAAAGCCACTTCCGCTGGCAGATCCGGACCTTCTGGTTCACGCTGCTGTGGCTGGTGGTCTATGGCCTGTTGATCATTACCATCATCGGCATCCCGCTGGCCTGGATCCTGATCGTGCTGCTCGGGCTGTGGGTCGGCTACCGCGTGGTGCGCGGCTGGCTTGCGCTGTCCGGCGTGCGGCCGGTCGGCCCCTGACGCCAGGCGCGCAGCATCGCCAGCGACTGCGCGTAGCTGTGGCGGATCTGCGCTTCGACGTAACGATGTTCGGCACCGAGCGGACAGGCGTTGCGCGCCAGACAGCCGTAGGCGCAGCCTGAATCCACCCGCAGCCGCTCGTCGGTGCACGCAGCCAGGTTGAACGGCGTACCGGCGGCGCCGGCCGGGCAGGCGGCGATGCAGGGCTGGTCGCGGCAGTCGAGGCAGGGACTGGGCGCCTCGATGACTGGCGTCGGAGCGAAATCGGTGGCGCACAGGATCACCGCCCGGTAGGCGAACCAGCTGCCCCATTCGGCATCGACACCGACCATGAAGGGCGAGGTCCGGTGCCAGCCGGCCAGCGTGCCGAGCGCTTGTAAACCAATCGGCGTATCGCCCGGATAGGGCAGGCGGTAGGTCTCGCCGGGCAGTTGCTCGGCGAAAAAGCGGGCGACGGTCTGCCGGCAGTAGTCGTCGATCGGATGCTCGCCGCTCAGGTCCACTGCCTGCACGCAGTCCCACAGCCGCCGACCGGCATGGCCGAGCAGGATCAGCTGGCGTTCCCCGGGCAGTGGCTGCAAGGCTTCCTGCAGCGTAGGCGGCAGGTCGGCCAGGTTAAACACATGCTGACGGTTCAGTCCGGCTTGGGCCAGGAAGGCGGCGGGAAAGTCGCGGGCGTTCACGGCCGGCTGCGCCGTTCGGCGACCCAGGTCAGCAGCGCGTCGATGGCGGCATTGCCGGCGCCGGCCTGCGGGTCGTTGATCAGGATGGTGACCGCGTAGCGCCGGCCGTCGGCATCGAGCGCATAGCCGGCGGCGCTGCGCACGCCGTTCAGCGTGCCGGTCTTGATGTGCGCGCGGCCGGCCGGGGCGCCGCCGTTCAGGCGCTTCTTCATGGTCCCGTCGATGCCGGTCAGCGGCAGGCTGGAGAGAAATTCCGGCATCAGCGGGTTGGCCCAGGCATCGAGCAGCAGGCGGTTGAGGCTGGCGGCGCTGATGCGTTCGCGGCGCGACAGGCCGGAGCCGTTGTCCAGCACCAGTTCCGGGAACGACAGCCGGCGCCGGGCCAGCCATTCGGCCAGGCGCTGCGCGGCGCGCTCGGCGCTGGCCGGCGGACCGTCGCCCTCGGGCTCGCCGCCCAGGGTCAGGAACAGCTGGCGGGCCATCACATTGTTGCTGAACTTGTTGATGTCGCGGACGATTTCGGCGAGCGGCGCCGATTCGTGGCGGGCCAGCGGCGTCGCCGTCAGCGGCAGGCGGCCGTCACGCACCCGGCCGCCGAGGCCGCCGCCCAGCTCGCGCCACAGCGCGCGGATCAGGCCGTCGCTCTGGCTGGCCGGCGGCAGCGGCGCCAGGTTGAGCGCCCGCTCGCCGCACAGCGCGGCGTAGCTGCCGGCGATTTCCAGGCGCTGGTCGGCGCCTTCATTGACCAGGCGCAGGGCGATGCGGTCCTTCCAGTCGCTGCCGCAGGGGCCGGCGACCAGGCGCAGGCGGTTGTCCACGCGCAGGCCATCGCTCGGCGTCTCGAGCAGTACCCGGGCCTGGCCGTCGGCCGGCAGCAGCGTGAAGCGCAGCGCCTGGAAATTGATCAGCAGGGCGCTCGGGCCGACGTTGTAAGGGCGCATCGGCTTGTTGTCGAAGGCCGCCGGGTCGAAGGCGATGGGCGCGAAGGCGCTGGCGTCGAGCACAATGTCGCCGGCGATGCGCTCGATGCCGCGCACCCGCAGCTGGCGCAGCAGGGCCCACAGATGCTCGATGGCAAAGCGCGGGTCGCCGCTGCCCTTCAAATAGAGATTGCCGGCCAGCACGCCGTCGGCCAGCGGCCCGTCGCTCCAGGCCGTGGTCGGCCAGACGTGGGCCGGGCCGAGCAGGTCGAGGGCGGCGTAGGTAGTGACGAGCTTCATCACCGACGCCGGGTTCATCGGCTGCGCGGCATTGTGCTCAAGCAGCGGCAGCGTGGCATCGACCGGCTGCACGACGACGGCGACGCCGGCCGGCGAGATCTGCGCCGCCGCCAGCGCCTGCGCGACCGGCGCCGGCAGTTCGGCGCGGGCCAGCGCGGCGGCCAGGGCCAGCGCGGCGACGGCAAGGAGGCGCTTCATGCGGCGAGCGTCGGGTAGTCGAGATAGCCCTGGGCGCCGCCCTGGTAGAAGGTGTCGCGGTCGGGCGCATTGAGCGGCGCGTCGCGGCGGAAACGTTCGACCAGGTCGGGATTGGCGATCCATGCCTGGCCGTAGGCGACGGCGTCGCACAGCCCGGCCTGCAGGCGCGCTTCGCCCTTGGCGCGGTCGAGGCCGCCGTTGCTGATGACGGGCATCCGGGCCAGCGGCCGGAAGTGAGCGCCGACATCGGCCACGGCTCCCGGCGTGTCGGCGATCTGCTTCGGCGTCAGCGGCTCGGTCAGGTGCAGGTAGGCGAGACCGAAGTCGTTGGCGCGGCCGACCACGTGCTCCCACATCGGCAGCGTGTCTTCGTCGACATGCAGGCCATGGAAACGGTTGAGCATCGGATTGAGACGGAAGCCGACCCGGTCGAGCGGCATCACGCCGCCCACCGCCTCGAGTACCTCGACGAAGAAGCGGGCGCGGTTCTCGTGGCTGCCGCCGTATTCGTCGTCGCGCCGGTTGGACTGGGCCGAGAAGAACTGGTGGAACAGGTAGCCGTTCGACGAATGGATCTCGACGCCGTCGAAGCCGGCGGCCATGGCGTTGGCCGCAGCCTGGCGGAAGTCGCCGACGACGGCGCGGATTTCCTCGCGGCTCAAGGCCTGCGGCGTCACCGTTTCCGGTTGGCCGGTCAGCGAGAACATCTTCCATTGCGGATCAACGGCCGACGGCGCGACCGGCGGGCGGCCCGCGTGGAATTCCGGTAGCGACAGGCGGCCGCAGTGCCACAGCTGGCAGACGATCAGGCCGCCGGCGGCATGCACGGCATCGGTGGTCAGGCGCCAGCCTTCGACCTGCTCGGCCGACCAGATGCCCGGCGTGTGCGGGTAACCGCGGCCCTGGGGCGAGACGATGGTGCCCTCGGCGACGATCAGGCCGGCGCCGGCGCGCTGGGCGTAGTACTCGGCCATCATCGGCGTCGGCACGTAGCCCGGGTTGTCGCAGCGGCAGCGGGTCAGCGGCGCCATCACGACGCGGTTGGCGAGATGCAGCGCGCCGAGGCGCACCGGAGTCAGCAGTTGCAGGGACATGGCGAAAAAAATGGGGGGCCGTGGAGCCCCCCATTGTAGTGCCTGGCGTCGCCGCCGGTCAGCGCCGGTACAGCTCGAAGCCGGTGATCAGCTGGTCGAGCTGGCGCGACGTCTGCAGCAGTTCGTCGGCAGCGCGGCGGGCCTCCCGGGCGGCGCCGGTGTTCTGTTCGATCAGGTCGGTGATCTGCTGCATGCTGGCGGCCACCTCTTCGCTGGCCACGCCCTGCTGGCGGGCGGCGTCGGAAATCTGGCCGGCCATCAGCGTGACCTGGCCGGAGGACTGGGTGATGCCTTCGAGCCCGGCGACGCTCTCGCGCAGCTTGCCGATGCCGGTTTCCACTTCCTGCGCGGCGAGATCCATGCTCGATACGGCCTGGGCGGTGACCTGCTGGATCTCGTTGACCGTGGCGTTGATGTCGGCGGTCGAGGTGGTGGTGCGCTCGGCCAGCTTCCTCACCTCGTCGGCGACGACCGCGAAGCCGCGGCCCTGCTCGCCGGCCCGGGCCGCTTCGATGGCGGCGTTGAGCGCCAGCAGGTTGGTCTGGCTGGCGATGTCGGCGATGACGCGGGTGATGTCGCCGATCTTGGCGATCGACTGGTTCAACTGGTCGATGGTGGCGTTCGATGCCGTCACCGCCTCGACCACGCGCGTCGTCGCAGCCATGCTCTGGCTGATGTTGGTGTTGCTCTCGGTGACCTTGTCCTGCGAATCGCGGGCCGCCGTCGCCGTGTCCTGGGCATTGGCCGCCACTTCCTGCACCGACTGGCTGAACTGCTCGGTCGCCGCGGCAACGCCCTCGACGCTGGCCTGCTGCTGCTCGGACTGGGCGGCGACCTGGCGCATCTGCGTTTCGAGCAGCTTGCTGCGCGAGTCGATGGCCTTGGCGGCGGCGTTGATCTCGTCGAGCATGGCCTTCACCGTGCCCTGCATGGTGGCGAGGTTGCACAGCAGCAGGCCGGTTTCATCGCGGCCGCCGACGTCGATGTCGTCGGTCAGGCGGCCTTCGGCGATGGCTTCGAAATGGGTCATGGCCTTGCGCAGCGGGGTGACGATGACCGCCACCAGCAGCGCGCCGCCGCCGACGGCGACCAGGATGGCCAGCGCCAGCAGGCCGACGCTGAGGTTGCGCACCCAGGCGTAGTTCGCCTCGGCATCGGCAAAGTGCTGGTTGGCGCTGCTGCTCAGCTCCTGCACCAGGGCCTGGCCGTCGCGCTGCAGCTCGTCGTAGAGCGGGTTGATGTCGCGCAGCAGCGAGGTGTTGGCATCGCCGTACTTGCCGGCCTTGAGCAACTCGCGGGCGGCGTTGATGCCGTCGCGCGAGAAGCGCTCGCGGGTGGCGGCGAACTTTTCGAGCAGCGCCTTCTGCTTGTCGTCCAGCGGCGCCGCCCTGAGTTGCCCGAGCAGCTCGTCGACCTCGCGGCGGTTGTTCTGCGCCGTCTCCAGATGGATGTCGAGCGGATGCTCATGCAGCCGGGCGTTCGGGCTGCCCGGGTCGTGCTGCAGGCCGAGCATGATCTGCATCCGGTTGTCGGCGAGGAGGTGCAGCGTCCGGTTGATGGCATTGGACGGCTGCAGGCTGTCGCGGTACATCTCCTGCAATTCGTCGTTGCTGCCCTTCAGGCCGCCCAGGGCCACGACGCCGTTGATCGCCGTCAGCACGACGAGGATACCCATCGTCGCCCAGACGCGCAGGCGCAGCGGAATGCTGCGCCGCCCGCTGGCCGGCAGCGGACCTTTCTGGCCGGCCGCCCGGTAGGCGCTCTCGGCGGCGCTGCGCCGGTCGTGCGGGGCCGGCGTGCGCACCGACATGTAGCCGTTGATCTGGCCGTTCTTCTTCAACGGCACGACGAAGGCCTCGACCCAGTAGAAGTCGCCGTTCTTGCAGCGGTTCTTGACCAGGCCGCGCCATGGCAGGCCGGACTTGACCGTCGCCCACAGGTCGCGGAAGGCGGCTTCCGGCATGTCCGGGTGGCGCACCAGGTTGTGGTTCTTGCCGATCAACTCGTCGCGGGTGAAGCCGCTGATCTCGACGAAGGCATCGTTGGCGTAGGTGATGACGCCCTTGAGGTCGGTTTTCGATACCAGGTAGGTATTGGGCGGAAACTGGATTTCGCGCTGGGTGACCGGTTGATTGTTTTTCATGGCTCGACTGAAGGGGTGGTTGGCGGCCCCTCGATGGCGGCCATAGCCCGGCTGGGCGCGGGAGAGACGGGCCATTCTAGGCAAGAAATCGACGAAACAATGTGAAACTTTTTACGAAAAAAACGGGAACTTTTTGCCTTCAGTACATTTGTATAATGCAGGGCTGCTAGGTGCGCGGAAACACCTTGTGCCACAGACGTTTTGGTCGGATTTAAGGTTTCGTAAACCGCATGTTTTGTCAGGGGGCGCGACGCCGGCCGGACGCTTCCGGCGGCGCCGGCGAGCAATTTCCCCGCAGCCGGAATGCGGGCCGGTGAATGGCCGCGCGAAATTTGCGAACCGGCTCTTGAAATCGCCAAGGGGCGCCCCTATTATTAGCACTCACCGGTGAGGAGTGCTAAACGCCGCTCCCGCTCCGGTCCCGGCGCCGCATCTCTCCGGCCCGGCCAATTTCAGTCTGTCGCAACTCTACTCATTGTTCAGGAGTCAGCTTTATGAATATCCGTCCTTTGCACGACCGCGTGATCGTCAAGCGCGTTG
>DASUZG010000133.1:0-2768 GCA_036376995.1 Azonexus sp.
CTGCGCCCGAGCGCTTCGACCCAGCTGCGTCTTGTCATCTCCAAGTCGATGCTGCTGCTGGTCGCGGTACTGGCCGCCATCGTCGCCGCGGAAAAGCCGGGCACCATCCTGTCGATGGTCGCCTGGGCCTTCTCGATCGCCGGCTCGGCCCTGTTCCCGGCCCTGGTGCTCGGCATCTTCTGGGAGCGCGCCACGCGGACCGGGGCCCTGGCCGGGATGGTGGTCGGCGCGCTGCTGACCATCTACTACATCATCCGCCTCGAATTCGACGGCATTCCCTGGCTGGCGATCCACGGCCTGAAGATGGAACCCTGGCTGCAGGTGCAATCCACCGCCGCCGGCGTGTTCGGCATCATCGCCGGCTTCGCCACGACCGTCGGCGTCAGCCTGCTGACCAAACCCTATCCCGGCGCCCAGCAGTTCCTCCAGAGCATTCGCCGCGGCCATCCGGAAGGCCCGCGATGAACCAGGAGCGCCGCGCCACCTACTGGCAGCGCACGCGGCGCCTGACCGCTACACTGTTCGTGGTCTGGATGCTGGTCACCTTCGGCGTCAGCTGGTTCGCCCGCGAACTGAACGAGATCGTTATCCTCGGTTTCCCGGTCGGCTTTTACATGGGCGCCCAGGGCATCCTGCTGATCTACCTGCTGATCATCTGGACCTACAACAGGCGCATGCGGGCTCTCGACGAAGCGTTCGGCATCGATGACGAATAAGCCGGCGCAATGACCCTGTACCTGATCGGGGCGCTGCGCGCCATCGTCGAGATGCTCGGCCTGTGCCTGGTCGCCCAGGCCGCGCTGTACCCGCTGTGCGGCCGGCAGCGGGCCGACAACCCGATGTACCGGCTGTTCGCCCTGATTACCGGCGGGCCGCGACGCCTGGTCGCCATCGTGCTGCCCGGAGCGCCCGCCTGGCTGGTCGGCACGCTGTGCTTCGCCGGGCTCTTCATCCTCTGGATCGGCCTGGCCTGGCTGCGAAAGTCTGTTTGACCAAATACGCCAACCTGCTACAATGCGCGCCTTCCGCGGAGAGGTGGATGAGTGGTTTAAGTCGCACGCCTGGAAAGCGTGTGTGGGTTAATAGCCCACCGCGGGTTCGAATCCCGCCCTCTCCGCCAGGAAACACCAATCAAGCGCCTTCATAGGCGCTTTTTTGTTGCCTGTTTGACGGGGCGTCAGTCGGGGCGTGTATCCCGATCGCGTTTCCGGTCGAACAAAAGGTACTTTACCGCCGCGGCCATCACCAGCACGACCGCCAGCAGTACCAGCCAGCCGAACAGGCTCATGCCGAGCATCATGTTTCCCATGCCGTCCATCATTTCCAGTGTCCTTCGTCGTGGCGCGGTTCGCGGAGCACGACTACAGGTGGACAACAAAATCCGGCCGGCGTTTTACGGCTGATCTCGCCGAAAGCCCGCCTCCGGTTCAGGCGAACAGCGCGGTGGCGTGCAGGTAGAGCAGGCTGCCGGAGAACATCAGCAGGGCGGCCAGGGTGGCGAGGCAGAGTTCGAGCTTGTCCTCGATCGACTCGTCGTACGCTTTCAGCTTGGCTTGCAAGGAATCCATGATCATCTCCGGTCGGGCCGGGCCGGCTGCTGGCCGGTGCCGGCGGGGTGGGGGTCAGGCCGCGTTCTTGTCGGGCGTACCCGGGAAGGCGTGGTACAGCTGGCGTTCGGGCAGTTGCGCCTGCAGCAGGTCGATGCCGCTGGCGACGACGGAGCGGCGCAGCATGGCCGAGTCGCGCCCTTCGATCAGTACCTTGGCGGGCAATTGCTGGATGTTGTCGATGATCCGGGCCAGCGGCCGGCTCGAGGTGAGCAGCAGGAGGTCGAGCTTGACGATGTCCGGGGCGATATCGCGCAGCAGGCCGAAATCGATCGACGAGCGACCGAAGCGGCCGGCGGCGATGCCGTAGCCGCGCGAGCGGTAGCTCTGCACGGCGCGCACCAGGTGGTCGCGGTCCTCGATGCCGTCGATGTCGATTTCGAGCGTGATCTGTTCCGGGAACAGGCCGCAGGGCTTGAGGATTTCCTCGAAGGCCAGGCCGTGGTCGGCCGGCACGCTGAGCACGTGGCGGGCATGCACCTTGAGCAGCAGGTTGCCGCGCGCCGGGCGGGTCAGGTAGTTCAGCGCGTGCAGCGTGCGCACCAGGCGGTCGAGATAGATGAATTCCGCATCGTCGGTGGGCAGCACGAAGACCGCTTCGGGCAGCAGCGGAATCTGGTTGAACAGGCCGAAGGCCTGGAACGAGGCGGCGTGCCCGTGCAGCTTGCCGGTAGCGGTTTCGACGATGGGCAGGAACTGCGATTCGAGCCGGATGTTGGCGTAGTGCAGGAAG
Source organism: Azonexus sp. (assembly GCA_036376995.1). Lineage (GTDB taxonomy): Bacteria > Pseudomonadota > Gammaproteobacteria > Burkholderiales > Rhodocyclaceae > Azonexus. Next base: position 2,341 of record DASUZG010000133.1, read on the forward strand.
ACCCGGCCGTTGGTCGAGACGAAGGGCTGGTCCAACCCGGAGCGCGAATAGTGGCGGGGAAAGGCACCGTTCGGGGCGTTGAGCGTGCGGACAAGATCGGTAAGCGGCATGGGGTGTTCCTCGACTGGGGTTTCCCGGCCCGGACGCGAACGGTTCGGGGCGGTTTCGATGGCCTACTGTAGAGGGCGCTGCTTCGTCGCCCTACGAATTTAATGATCGATCGATATTCGCCGATGGTTATTTCATTATTGTGAAGAGCCGGGGTGGCGGCCCGGCAAGGCCTTGCGCCGGCTCGGCGCCGCGTCTCAGGTCCTGGCGAGCGCCTGGTCGATATCCCACAGGATGTCGGCGAGCGTCTCCAGCCCCACCGACAGGCGGATCAGGTCGGGCGGCACCCCGGCTGCCACCTGCTGCTCCGCGGACAGTTG
>DASUZG010000134.1:0-2683 GCA_036376995.1 Azonexus sp.
CGACTTCAGCACATAGACCGAAGCCCGCGACAGCAACGCCGAATTGACCTCGAACGAGGGGTTCTCCGTCGTCGCGCCGATGAAGGTCAGCAGCCCCGATTCGACGAAAGGCAGGAAGCCGTCCTGCTGCGCCTTGTTGAAGCGGTGGATTTCATCGACGAAGAGAATCGTCCGCTTGCCCTGCCCGCGCCACAGCTCGGCCTGGGCCACCGCCTCGCGCACTTCCTTGATGCCGGAGAACACCGCCGACAGCGCGATGAACTCGCAGTCGAACTGCGTCGCCATCATCCGCGCCAGTGTCGTCTTGCCGACGCCCGGCGGCCCCCACAGGATCATCGAATGCGGCTGGCCGGAAGCGAACGCCAGGCGCAAGGGCTTGCCGGGACCGAGCAGGTGCTGCTGGCCGATCACGTCGTCCGGCGTCTGCGGCCGCAACTGCTCGGCCAGCGGCGCGTTCCGGTCGGTTTCGGTTTGGGAAAATAGATCGCTCAAGTTGGTAACCCCTGCACCGTTCAGGCCGCCGGCCCGACGATATCCAGTTTGGGAAAATAATTGCGGTAGCGGCGCACGTCGCGCGTCAGCAGACGCATGCCGCGCACCAGCGCATGCGCGCCGATGTAGAAATCGGGCATCGGTGAAGTCTTCACGCCGGCCGCCAGCCGGTAGACGCGGAAGGCTTGCCCGGCCAGGAAAGCGGCATCCCACGGCAGGGGTTCGCGCAGCAACGGCAGTCCGGCCAGCGCCGCCTCCAGGTCGGCCGCGCGTTCGTAGCGCGCCGCCAGCTCGGCAAGAATCAGCGGATTGATCACCAGCGGCCCCGCCGCCGCCAGTTGCTCCAACTGGTCGAGCGACCACTCCGCCCATTGCGCATCGTCGGCCAGCACGTCGATCAGCACGCAGCTGTCGACCAGCGTGGCCGGCGCACGCAGCGGATAGCCCGTCGCTGCCTCGTTGACTACAAGATCACCCATGATTCAGCCACGCAGGAAATTCATGAACTCATCGGTGCTCATGCCCTTGAACTGCGCCGCATTGGCCGAGCCGCGCACGCGCGAAAACGCCTCGCGCACGCCGCCGGCCGCCGGCCGCACCGGGCGGATGACCACCTCGCCGTTGTCGCGCAATTCGAACTCGACCTCGCCATGCGGCAACAACCCGGCCTTTTCGCGGATTTCCTGCGGGATCGTCACCTGCCCCTTGCTCGTGATCCTCATGGCCTCTCCAGATTCTTACTCTTACCGCAGGGTATTACCGAAGCAACTCACTGTAAAGCGCGAACCGCGTCCAGCGGCGACACCACGCCGCGCCCGCCGCGATTGAGCACGTGCGTATAGATCATCGTCGTCGACACATCCGAATGGCCGAGCAGTTCCTGCACGGTGCGGATGTCGTAGCCCGATTCCACAGATGGGTGGCAAACGAGTGGCGGAGCGTATGCGTCGACGCCGGCTTGGCGATGCCGGCCAGCCCCACTGCCGCCTTGATCGCCCGCTGCAGTGCCTGCTCGTGCGTGTGATGGCGGCGCTCGATGCCGCTGCGCGGATCGGTCGACAACTCCCGTGCCGGGAACACCCAGAACCACCCCCAGGATTGGGCGGCCGCCGGATACTTGCGCGCCAGCGCCTCCGGCATCTGCACGCCGGACCGCCCGCCCGCCGCGTCCCGCTCCCACAAGACCCGCACCCGCGCCAGATGCGCCTGCAAGGCCGGCACGGCCGACGCCGGCAGCACCGTCAGGCGATCCTTGCCGCCCTTGCCATGGCGCACCGTCAATTCACCGCGCTCGAAATCCACATCCTTGATGCGCAAACGCACGCATTCCATCAGGCGCATCCCCGTGCCGTAGAGCAGGCGGGCCATCAGCGCATGCGTGCCCTCCATCACCGCCAGCAGGCGCTCGACTTCGCCGCGCGAGAGCACGACCGGCGTCCGCTTCGGCTTTTTGGGGCGATCCAGATCGGTCAGCCAGGGCAGATCGACGCCCAATACTTCACGATACAAAAACAGCAGCGCCGACAGCGCCTGCTGGTGCGTCGAAGCCGCCACCTTCAACTCGGCGGCCAGATGACCGAGAAAGGCCCGGACCTCCTCCGCCCCCATCTCCCGCGGATGGCGGCGGCCATGAAACGCCACGAAACGGCGCACCCACTCGACATAGGAACGCTCGGTCCTTATGCTGTAGTGCTTACAGCGAATGACCTCCCGGAGACGCCCAAGCAAGGTCGACGATGGGTTCGATTCCATGCAGTACCTGCCAACAAATGGTTACTGTGTATAAATACAGTATTTCATCTTTTACCATATGACAATCACATTTGGCAGCGCCATGTTCAGCAGCGTAGACGGCGGCAGGCCTGGATACACGGCGCTCACGCCGCATATCCCAACAGCGCGCCATGTTTCACCGCCATCCATCCTTGGCAATAATCTGGCAGGCCCGTCTGCAAATCGCTCTTGGCGGGTTTCTTCGGCTGACCTGCCAGCAAGGATGGGCGGCGGCCTGCCAGAATACGTGGCATATATGCCATCTACTTCACGTTAGAAATCACTATGAACGCTCCAGCAAACTATCTACAGGTTTTGAATCATTTCAAAGCAAAACCGCAGGAGGTACGCGAGTACTTCCCTTCGTTTGAAGAACTCGTAATGGGCTACCCTTGGGACGTATCAGTGTCCTATGTAT
>DASUZG010000135.1:0-3229 GCA_036376995.1 Azonexus sp.
TACTCGAAATCTGAGTCGCTCAGCCGTGGCCGGCGCCGGCCACGGCACGCCGCAGACGGTCGGCGACGGCCGCCCAGGCCGGATCGTCGGGCAGGGCTTCGACGGCGATCAGCGCGAGCCCGGCATGGTCCATGTCGCGCAGGGCGGCATACAGTTCGTGGGCGTAGCCGACCGGGTTGGCCGGCAGCATGCGCCAGAGGTGGGGCATGCCGGCCTGCGGCGGCTGGCTGTGGCCGATGACGCCGCAGACATCACCCTTGTGACGCTGGGCATTGATGAAGTCGAGCAGCCGTTCGCGCGCGACCAGGCGCATCGGCGTTTGCGGCGCGTAATGGGCGGCCAGCGAACCGGAGACGCGCGGCGCGCCGCCCGCGGTCTCGATCAGCGGCTGGCGGCCGAGGACGGCGGCGAGATGGGCGGGCGCGATGTGGCCGGGGCGCAGCACGACGGGGTCGCCCCGCGAGCAATCGACGATGGTCGATTCGATGCCCACCGAGCAGGGGCCGCCATCGAGAATCAGCGGCACACGCTCGCCCAGTTCCTCGGCGACGTGGGCGGCGGTGGTCGGGCTGATGCGCCCGAAGCGGTTGGCCGAGGGGGCGGCGATGCCGGCATGCTCACCCGCGACCGTCGCGAAACGGCGCAGCAGTTCGAGTGCCACCGGATGGCCGGGCACGCGCAGGCCGACCGTATTCTGGCTGCCGGTGACGGCATCGGGCACCCAGGCCTGCTTCTTCAGGATCAGCGTCAGCGGGCCGGGCCAGAAGGTTTCCATCAACTCCCAGGCGACGTCCGGCACCTGCTCGGCCCAATGGCCGACGGCGTCGTGGCCGGCCAGATGGACGATCAGCGGATGGTCGGCCGGCCGGCCCTTGGCGGCGAAGATACTGGCCACCGCCGCCGGGTTGGCGGCATCGGCGCCGAGGCCATAGACGGTCTCGGTCGGCAGGGCGACCAGTTCGCCGGCGCGCAGCAGGTCGACGGCACGCTGGAAGTCGGCGTCCGACGGAGTCATCAGTCCTTGATGCCGATGGCCGCGCGGGCGGCGAGGGCGGCCTTCTGGACGGCCTCGGCGTTGTCGCCGATAAGCGTGAAGTGACCCATCTTGCGGCCCGGGCGGGCGTGGTGCTTGCCGTACAAGTGCAGCTTCAGGTTGGGCACGGCGTAGAGCTTGGCCCAGTCCGGTTCACGGTAGTGTTCGCCGTCGTACCACAGGTCGCCGAGCAGGTTGACCATGACCGAGGCCGAGTGCGCTCGCGCTTCGCCCAGCGGCAGGCCGCACAGGGCGCGCACCTGCTGCTCGAACTGGTCGGTGACGCAGGCGTCGAGGGTGTAGTGGCCGCTGTTGTGCGGGCGCGGCGCCATTTCGTTGACCACCAGGCGACCGCGGCTGACGAAGAACTCGACGCCCATGGTGCCGATGTAGCCCAGCTTCTCGGCGATGCGCGCGGCAACGTCCTCGGCGTCGCTCTTCATGCAGTCGCCGGTGCGGGCCGGCACGATGGAGACGTCGAGGATGCCCTTGGTGTGCTGGTTCTCGCCGGTCGGGAAGCAGGCGACGCGGCCGTTTTCGTCGCGTGCCAGGACGACCGAAACTTCGTAGTCGAGCGGCAGGCGCTGTTCGAGCACGCAATGCTCGCCCTTGAAGTGACCGAAGGCGATCAGCGCTTCGTCGACGTTGTGCACGGTGGCCTGGCCCTTGCCGTCGTAGCCGAAGCGGGCGACTTTGAGAATTGCCGGGAACAGGTCGCTCGGGGCGTTCTTCAGGTCGTCTTCGCAATTCACCGCGATGAACGGACCATGCGGGAAACCGTGGTCGCGCAGGAAGGACTTCTCGGCGATGCGGTTCTGGCACACCGCGACGGCCGCCGCCGACGGGCGCACCGGGACGAACTTGGCCAGGTAGTCGAGGGTGCCGGCCGGCACGTTTTCGAATTCGGTGGTGATCGCGGCGCAGCCGGCGGCGAACTCGTCGAGCGCCGCGTAGTCGTCGTAATCGACGCAGAAATGGCGTTCGGCGATCTGCCCGGCCGGGGAATTCTTGTCCGGGTCGAGGACCCAGACCTGGTAGCCCATCTCGTGGGCGGCAGTGACGAAGAAGCGGCCGAGCTGGCCGCCGCCGAGCATGCCCAGCGTGGCGGGCGGCAGGATCATGGCGCTCATACTTCCGGCAGCTTCATGCCCAGCACCTTGTCGGTCTGGGACTGGCGGAAGGCCTGCAGCTTGGCGGCCAGCGCCGGGTCTTCGTTGGCCAGCATGGCCACGGCGAACAGCGCGGCATTGGCGGCGCCGGCTTCGCCGATGGCGAAAGTGGCGACCGGAATGCCCTTCGGCATCTGGACGATGGAATGCAGCGAATCGACACCGGACAGGGCGCGCGACTGGACCGGCACGCCGAGAACCGGCACCGTCGTCTTGGCGGCCAGCATGCCGGGCAGGTGGGCGGCGCCGCCGGCGCCGGCGATGATCGCCTTGAGGCCGCGCGGGCCAGCCGTTTCGGCGTATTCGAACAACAGGTCCGGGGTGCGGTGGGCGGAGACGACGCGGGCTTCGAAAGCGACGCCGAAGTCCTTGAGGATCACGGCGGCGGCCTGCATGGTCGGCCAGTCGGAGTCGGAACCCATGACCACGCCGACGGCAATCTTCTTGTCGCTCATTGGATGCCCGCCTCGCGTTCGGCGGCCTCGATGGTGTTGGCCAGCAGCATGGTGATGGTCATCGGGCCGACGCCGCCCGGCACCGGCGTGATCTGGCCGGCGACTTCGAGGCAGCCGGCGTAATCGACGTCGCCGCACAGCTTGCCGTCCGGCAGGCGGTTGATGCCGACGTCGATGACGACGGCGCCCGGCTTGACCATGTCGGCGGTGACGAACTTCGGCTTGCCGACGGCGGCGACCAGGATGTCGGCGCGCCGCGTGTGGCCGGCAAGATCCTTGGTGCGCGAATTGCAGACGGTGACCGTTGCGCCGGCGTTGATCAGGAGCAGCGCCATCGGCTTGCCGACGATGTTGGAGCGGCCGATGACCACGGCTTCCTTGCCGGTCAGGTCGACGTCGCCCTTCTCGAACATCTTCATCACGCCATACGGCGTGCAGGGGATGAAGCGCGGGTTGCCCTGGGCCAGCGCGCCGACGTTTTCGGCGTGAAAGCCATCGACGTCCTTCTCGGCGGCGATGGCTTCGAGCACCTTCTCCTCGTCGAAATGCCTGGGCAGCGGCAGTTGCACCCG
>DASUZG010000136.1:0-2133 GCA_036376995.1 Azonexus sp.
CCGAGGTTCTTGGCGTGCACGGTCGGCACCCCGCGATGCAGCAGGCCGGCGCGATCGAGTTCGCCGAGGATGCCCATGATGCCGCCGGCGCGATGGACGTCCTCGATGTGGTACTTGTCGGTCATCGGGGCGACCTTGCACAGGCAGGGCACGGAGCGCGAAATGCGGTCGATGTCGGCCATCGTGAAATCGACGCCAGCCTCCTGGGCAGTGGCCAGGATGTGCAGCACGGTATTGGTCGAGCCCCCCATCGCCACGTCGAGCGTCATCGCATTCTCGAAGGCAGCCCGCGTGGCGATCGAACGCGGCAGCACCGAGGCATCATCCTGCTCGTAGTAGCGCTGGCACAGCTCGACGGCGAGGCGGCCAGCGCGCAGGAAGAGCTGCTTGCGGTCGGCGTGCGTGGCGACCACGGTGCCGTTGCCGGGCAGACTCAGGCCCAGGGCCTCGGTCAGACAATTCATCGAGTTGGCGGTGAACATGCCGGAGCAGGAACCGCAGGTCGGGCAGGCGGAACGCTCGATCTCGTCGAGGTCGGCCTGCGACACGCTGGCGTCGGCGGCCTTGACCATCGCATCGACCAGATCGAGATGGACGACCTGGCCTTCAAGCTTGACCTTGCCGGCTTCCATCGGACCGCCGGAAACGAACACCACCGGAATGTTGAGGCGCATCGCGGCCATCAGCATGCCCGGGGTGATCTTGTCGCAATTGGAGATGCAGACCATCGCGTCGGCACAGTGGGCATTGACCATGTACTCGACCGAATCGGCGATCAGGTCGCGCGACGGCAACGAATAGAGCATCCCGCTGTGTCCCATGGCGATGCCGTCGTCAATGGCGATGGTGTTGAATTCCTTGGCCACGCCGCCGGCCGCCTCGATCTCACGGGCCACCAGCTGGCCCATGTCCTTCAGGTGCACATGCCCCGGCACGAACTGGGTGAAGCTGTTGACCACGGCGATGATCGGCTTGTTGAAATCGTCGTCCTTCATGCCGGTGGCCCGCCACAGGGAGCGTGCGCCGGCCATGTTGCGGCCGTGGGTCGAAGTATGGGAACGATATTGGGGCATGGCTTCTCTCCGTCTGGTCGGGCGCCGGAATCCTGCGTTCCCGAGCGCGAACTATAATCAGCCAATTTTAGCCCACTCTCCCCTTCCGATGCTGCTCCATCCCCAGTTCGACCCGGTCGCCTTCTCCCTCGGCCCGCTGGCGATCCGCTGGTACGGCCTGATGTACCTGGTCGCCTTCGCCCAGTTCCTGCTGCTCGGCCGCTGGCTGATCCGCAATCGCCAGGCCCCCCTCACCGTCGAGCAGCTCGACGACCTGCTGTTCTACGGCATGCTCGGCGTCATCGTCGGCGGGCGGCTCGGCCAGGTGCTGTTCTACGAACCCGGCTACTACCTCGCCCATCCGCTGGAAATAGTGGCCGTCTGGAAAGGCGGCATGAGCTTTCACGGCGGCTTCGTCGGCGTCCTTATCGCCATGGCGCTGTGGGCGCGCAAGCATGCCCAGGCCTGGCTCGCGGTCACCGACTTCATCGCCCCGCTGGTGCCGCTCGGCCTGGCCGCCGGGCGCCTCGGCAACTTCATCAACGGTGAGTTGTGGGGCCGCATCGCCGATCCGGCGCTGCCCTGGGCGATGGTCTTCCCGCAGGCCGGCGACCTCGAACCGCGCCATCCGTCGCAGCTCTACCACATCGGCCTCGAAGGCATCGCGCTGTTCGCCATCCTGTGGCTGTACTGCCGCCAACCGCGGCCACGTGGCGCCGCATCCGGCGTCTTCCTGATCGGCTACGGCAGCTTCCGCTTCATCACCGAATTCTTCCGCGAGCCGGATCACGGCATCTTCGGCCAGTCCTACACGGTCAGCATGGGCCAGTGGCTGTCGCTGCCGATGATCGCCGCCGGCCTGCTGCTGTTGCTTCTGGCCTACCGGAAGAAAGCCCTATAATTATGGATTACGTCTTTCACTCACTGACAGGAATCCTCCCATGACACGTCCGTTCAAGGTTCTCGGCATCCAGCAAATCGCCATCGGCGGCCCGTCCAAGGACAAGCTGCGCACGCTGTGGGTCGACATGTTCGGCCTCGAAGTCACCAGCACCTTCGTCTCCGAACGCGAGAACGTCGA
>DASUZG010000137.1:0-5249 GCA_036376995.1 Azonexus sp.
CTGGTCGATGCCGTGGTCCGCTATCGCCAGCAACACTGGGAAATCACCCTGGCCGGCAAGACGACGCTCGCCCGCGGCAAGAAACTCGACGGCGACCGCTTCGCCGTCGAGCTCGACGACCGCCGCCTGATGGCCAGCGTCGTTGCCGTCGACGACAAGCGCAGCATCTTCTTCCAGGGCAGCACCTACGTGCTGTTACGCGACGATCCGCTGCACCGCGTGGATGCCGGCGACAGCCACGGCGGCGGCCTGACCGCGCCGATGCCGGGCAAGGTCGTCGCCCTGCTCGCCCAACCCGGCCAGCAGGTGGAAAAGGGCACGCCGCTGCTGATTCTGGAAGCGATGAAGATGGAGCACACCATCACCGCCCCCGCCGCCGGCACCGTCAAGGCTTTCTGCTATGCGGCCGGCGAGCAGGTCGGCGACGGCGCGGCGCTGGTCGAATTCGAGGCCGGCGCCTGATGTGGCGGCCTTTTCCGGAATGCCAGCCGGCCGGAAAAATGCCCGGTGCTTTCCCTAGGTGCACAGACGGGAGCTTTCGGCGTAGCATCATGTCAAACGGCTTGAGCGGCGCTCGTCGCCGCCGTCCGTCATCTGGCTCAACTTTGTGTAAAAAGGCATATGCATGGCCTACGAGATCGTCTGGGAACCCGAAGGAATACTGGTGCAGTTTTCCGGCCACCTCGCGGGTCGCGAACTCGTCCACGCCGCCCGGGAAACCCAGGGGGATAGCCGTTTCGACGAAGCCCACTACGTCATCAACGATTTCACCTCGCTCATCGGCCACGGCCTCGGCGAGGATGCGCTGGTCGAACTGTCGGCGCTGCACTACGGCGCCTACGCCTCGCACCCGAACTGCCGGATCGTCTTCGTCACCACCGACGCCGAGCTCGCCACCCTGGTCAAACGCGTTCTCACGGCCCCCGAAATGGCCTCCTACCAGATCGCCATCATGGAGTCCGTGACCTCTGCCCGCGACTGGCTGGACAGCCAGCCGGACCTGCACGTGATGAGCAACGTGATGGGTTTCCGGCTGCGCTAGCCGCACCGCCGCAGCCCCTCGGCCGGGCCCTGCCCCGGCCCGCTTCCCGCATTTTTCGGAACCGGCTTCGCATCCGGTCCAAGGATCATTGCCATGTCCCTGCCCAGCCAAGTCAAAATCGTCGAAGTCGGCCCGCGCGACGGGTTGCAGAATGAAGCGCAGATCGTCCCGACCCCCATCAAGATCGAACTGATCGACCGCCTCGCCGACGCCGGCCTGCGCAGCATCGAAGCGACTTCCTTCGTCTCGCCCAAATGGGTGCCGCAGATGGCCGACAACAGCGCTGTGCTGCAAGGCATCCGCCGCCACCCGGGCACCGTGTACCCGGTGCTGACGCCCAACCTGCAGGGTTTCGATGCGGCGGTGCAGGCCGGGGCCGAAGAAGTGGCCATTTTCGCCGCCGCTTCCGAAAGCTTTTCCCGGAAGAACATCAACTGCTCGATCGCCGAGAGCCTCAAGCGCTTCGAGCCGGTCGTCTCGGCCGCCAGCGCGCTGGAAATTCCGGTACGCGGCTACGTCTCCTGCGTCGTCGGCTGCCCCTACGAAGGCGCCATCGATCCACGCCAGGCGGCCGGTGTCGCCCGCACGCTGTTCGAGATGGGCTGCTACGAAGTCTCGCTCGGCGACACCATCGGCGTCGGCACGCCGGCCAGCGTCAGCCGGCTGATCGAAGCCTGCGCCGGCGCCATCCCGATCGGCCGCCTGGCCGGCCATTACCACGACACCTACGGCATGGCCGTGGCCAACGTCTACGCGTCGCTCCAACTCGGCCTGGCCACCTTCGACGCCTCGGTCGCCGGCCTCGGCGGCTGCCCGTACGCCAAGGGCGCCTCCGGCAACGTCGCCACCGAGGACGTGGCCTACCTGCTGGCCGGCCTGGGCATTGAAACCGGCATTGATCTGGCTAAACTGGCGGCTATCGGCGACTGGATCTCCAGCATCGTCAATCGCCCGAATGGCGCCAAGGCCGGCCGGGCTCTCTGCGCCAAAGCCCCCGAGTGAGCCTTTTCTCCGCCGTCGCCGACTTCCTCAAACCCGCCCCGCCGCCCGATCCGCATCTGCAGCGCGCCCTGACCCGGGTGGCCGAACGGGTCGACCCGGTGCTGCGCAACGCCAGCCGTTTCGACAGCCGCCTGGCCGGCCCGCTGGCCCATGCGCTCGGCTACTGCGACGGCCTCGTCGCCGCGTTGCCGGGGCCGATCGCCATCGACCGTCAGGCCTTCGTCAGCGACCCGCTGGTGCATGCGCTGTTCGCCACCGCCGGCGACATCGAGCAGATGCTCGGGCGCAGCCAGGCGGTGCGCGACTTCCTGGCCAGCCCGGCGAGTTGGGAGGCCGACCATTTCTATGCCCTGCTGGTCGCTCGCCGGCAGCAGAAGAAGCAGCTCGGCATGCGCCAGCGCGGCGAGCTGATCGAGAACGACGTGCCGCAACTGGTGCTGTACTTCTCCGACCAGACGCTGATCGAACCGCACTGCGATCTGGGCGCCGCCCGCGAGCGCCTGCGGGGCCGAGCTCTCGAAAGCCTGCTGCAGACCTTCCACGAGCACCTGGAAACGCTGCGCCACGAACGCGAAGGCGTGCGCGCCGATCTGTCGGTCGAACGCGCCCACCTGACCGTGCTGCGCGGCGCCAGCGGCGGCCACGAATACGCGGTGCGCAGCCGCCACCTGGCCGAACTCGATGCGCGCCTGCGGCGGATCGCCGAATCGCTGATGCCCGACCCGCTGCTCGATGCCCTCGGCGATTTCCTGCTGGCACCGGAGCCGGCGCTGCGCCTGGCGCCGTTCAGCATCACCGTCGACGGCCTCGGCGTGGTCCGCGATCCGGCCGACGGCGGGCATGTCCATACCCTCGATTTCCCGGAACTAAGTACCCGCGACCAGCGTCTGCATCTGGCGATGCTGGCCCGCATCAGCCGCGACGAAGCACTCGAAGCTGTCGAGACCGTGCGCGACCAACAACACCGTTTCATGCTCATCTGAATGATCGCCTCACCCTGCATCAACCTGTGCAAGATGGACCCGGCCACCGGGCTGTGCGCCGGCTGCCTGCGCAGCCTCGACGAAATCGCCGCCTGGGCCGGGGCCGACGATGCCCGCCGCACCGCCATCCTGGCCGCCGTGGCCGACCGCCGGCAGGCGGCCGAGGCGGCCACACCGCAACAGGGCGGACCGTCATGACCACGACCGACGACGAGTTCTACCCCTGCGTCGGCATCTGCATGGCCGATCCCGATTCCGGCTACTGCCTCGGCTGCGGCCGGCCGCCCCTGGGCACCCCGACGGTCGTCGCCGAGCCGGCGCCGGCGGTCGAGCAGCCGGCCTACCGCGAAGCCGATACGGACGGCCCGGCATGAGTCTCCAATTGCCCGATTCGCTGCTCGTCCTCGAGCGCGGCTGGCTGTCGGCCAACAACATCCTGTTCCTCGATGGCGACGGCGCGACGCTGGTCGACAGCGGCTACGTCACCCATGCCGAGCAGACCGTGGCGCTGGTCGGCCATGCGCTCGACGGGCGGCGCCTCGACCGCCTGCTCAACACCCATTCGCATTCCGACCATATCGGCGGCAACGCCGCACTGCAGGCCGCCTTCGGCTGCCGCATCACGGTCCCGGCCGGCCTGCACGCGACCATCGCCGAGTGGGACGAGAACGCCCTGCTGCTGTCGCCGCTCGGTCAGCAAGGCGCCCGCTTCCAGCACGACAGCCTGATCGGCGCCGGCAACGAGATCGAGATGGGCGGCCTCGTCTGGCAGGCGCTGGCCGTGCCCGGCCACGACATGGAGGCGCTGGCTTACTACAACCCGGAAAAGCGCCTGCTGATCTCGGGCGATGCGCTGTGGCAGAACGGCTTCGGCGTCATCTTCCCGGAGCTGCTGGGCGAGGCCGAGGGCCTGGCGGCGACCCGGGCGACGCTGCAGATGCTGGCCGCCCTGCCCATCGACATCGTCATCCCCGGCCACGGCAGCCCGTTCGCCGAGGTGGACACCGCGCTCGACCTGGCCTTTCGCCGCCTCGACGCCTTCACGGCCGACATCGACAAGCTGGCCTGGCACGCGATCAAGGTCATCGTCTCGTTCGCCATGCTCGAACGCCGGCGGCTGCCGGTCGAGGCCTTTCGCAGCTTCGTCCGCGAACTGCCCTTTGCCGTCGATGTGAACCGGCGCTACCTCGGGCTCGACGAGGAGACGCTGGCCGCCCGCGTCGAACGCGACCTGCTGCTGGTCAACGCGCTGCGCCGCGAGGACGGCTGGATCAGCGCGCCGTAACCGGCGCCCTCAGCCCTTGGGCATGGCCCGCTGCACCAGGCGCACCCAGTAGCTGACGCCGAGGCCGAGCAGTTCGTCGTTGAAGTCGTAATGCGGGTTGTGCAGCGTGCAGCCGCCGGTGCCCGGACCGTTGCCGAGCCAGACGTAGCAGCCGGGCTTCTCGCGCAGCATGTAGGCGAAATCCTCGGCGCCCATCGACGGCAGGATGTCGGTCAGCACGCGCTCGCGGCCGAACACCTCGGCCGCGGTTTCCTGGCAGAAGCGCGCTTCCGCCGCACTGTTGACGGTCGGCGGGTAGCGGTGGTCGAACTGCACATTGATCTGCGCCCCGTTGGCCGCGGCGATGCCGCTGCACAGGCGCTCGATGGCGCGCTCGACGTTCTCCTGCACCTCGGCCTTGAAACTGCGGATGGTGCCGCGCAGCACGACTTCCTCGGGAATGACGTTCCACGCTTCGCCGGCATGGAACTGGGTAACGCTGACCACGGCCGATTCGCAGGGATGCAGGGTGCGGCTGACCACCGTCTGCAGCGCCTGCACCAGCTGCGCGCCGGCGACGATGGCGTCCACCCCCTGGTGCGGCATCGCGGCGTGGCAGCCGTGGCCGCGGATGATGATCTCGAAGGCGCAGGTGCCGGCCATCACCGGCCCCGGCATCGCCGCCATCTCGCCGACCGGGATGCCCGGCCAGTTGTGCAGGCCGAACACCGCCTCGACCGGGAAGCGCTCGAACAGGCCGTCCTCGATCATCACTGCGGCGCCGCCCTCGGATTCCTCGGCCGGCTGGAAGATGAAGACGGCGGTGCCGTCGAAATCCGGGTGCGCCGCCAGGTAGCGGGCGGCACCGAGCAGCATCGCGGTATGGCCGTCGTGGCCGCAGGCGTGCATCTTTCCCTGGTGCTTCGAGTGGTGCGGGAATTCGTTCAGTTCGGCGACC
>DASUZG010000138.1:0-8393 GCA_036376995.1 Azonexus sp.
TGTGTAGGCGCTGAGGAAATAGCCCTGCAGGATGCCGTCGGTCACCACGTCACGGTCGCGCGTGGCGACGCCGTCGCTGTCGAAGGAGGCGCTGCCGAGACCGCACTTGATATGCGGCCGTTCGACGATGTTGACGAACTCCGGCATCACCCGCTTGCCCAGATGATCGAGCAGGAAGGACGATTTGCGATAGAGCGCCCCGCCGCTGGCGGCATGGACCAGGCTGCCGAGGATGCCGGCGGCCAGCGGTGCTTCGAACAGCACCGGGAATTCGCCGGTCTTGACCTTGCGTCCGCCGAGCCGGGCCACGGCGCGTTCGGCGGCAATCCGCCCGACGCTGAGCGGATCGTCGAGGCAGGTGGCGTTGCGGTGCGTGGTGTACCAGTCGTCGCGCTGCATCGCGTCCTGTTCGCCGGCGATCACCGAGCAGGAGATGTAGTGGCGCGAGGTCGGGTAGCCGCCCATGAAACCGAGGCTGTTGGCCGAGACGAACTGCGCCTGCTGGGTCGAGACCGTCGCCCCTTCGGAATTGCTGATCTGGGGACTGGCGTCGAAGGCCGCCTGCTCGCAGCGGCGCGCCGTCTCGATGGCCTCCTCGACGCTCAGGGCCCACGGATGGTAGAGGTCGAGATCCGGACAATCCCGGGCCATCAGGTCGGCATCGGCCAGGCCGGCACAATCGTCCTCGGCGGTGAAGCGGGCAATGGCCAGCGCCGCCTCGGCGGTCTCGCGCAGCGCCTGCGGCGAGAAGTCGGAGGTGCTGGCGTAGCCCTTGCGCTGGCCGCAATAAACGGTGATGCCGATGCCCTTGTCGCGATTGAACTCGATGGTTTCGACTTCGTCGCAGCGCACCCCGACGGTCTGGCCGAACCCTTCGGAGACATCCACCTCGCAGGCCGTCGCGCCATTCCGGCGGGCGTGGTCGAGGACGTCGGCCGCCAGCTGCTGGAGCGTGGCGAAGGGGTAGGAGAAGGCGGCGGTATCGGGCATGGAAGCGGCGTCGATTCGGGAAAGTCGTTATCATAGCAGCCCGCTTCCGCCAGTCCGCGAACCACCCCATGCACGAAGAAGATTTCACCGAAAGTACCGGCCGCCCCTCGAAAACCAAGCAGAAGGAGGCGATGCACGAGCTGCGCGACCTCGGGGCCGAACTGGTCGAACTGTCGGTCGGCCAGCTGAAGCGCATCAACCTGCCGGAAAACATTTTCGAAGCCGTGCGCGAGTGCCAGAAGATCACCGCCCATGGCGCCCGCCGCCGGCAGATCCAGTACCTCGGCAAGCTGATGCGCGGCACCGACGACGAGCCGATCCGCGCCGGCCTGGCGCTGCTGCGCGGCGAATCCTCGGCCGAGACGGCGCGCCTGCACCGGCTGGAACGCTTTCGCACGCGCCTGCTCGAAGAGGAAAGCTTCCTCAGCGAGATCGCCGCGCTGTGGCCGCAGGCCGACCTGCAGCACCTGCGCCAGCTGCGCCGCAATGCGCTGAAGGAACAGGAAGGCGGCAAGCCGCCGAAGAATTTCCGCGCCATCTTCCAGGTACTGCAGGAACTGGACAAGGAAGGCCCGCCCGATGCCGACGAATGACCTGTTGAAGATCGGCCTCGTCTCGATCAGCGACCGGGCCTCCACCGGCGTCTACGAAGACAAGGGCATCCCGGCGCTGCAGGACTGGCTGGGCCGCGCACTGACTTCGCCGTGGCAGGTGGAGACGCGGCTGATCGCCGACGACCGGGCGACCATCGAACGGACGCTGGTCGAACTGGTGGACGCCAGCGGCTGCCATCTGGTGCTGACCACCGGCGGCACCGGCCCGGCGCTGCGCGACGTCACGCCGGAAGCCACGCTGGCGGTCGGCGACAAGGAAATGCCGGGCTTCGGCGAGGAGATGCGGCGGATCAGCCTGAATTTCGTGCCGACCGCGATCCTGTCGCGCCAGGTGGCGGTGATCCGCAAGCAGGCGCTGATCGTCAACCTGCCCGGCCAGCCGAAGTCGATCCAGGAAACGCTCGAAGGCGTACGCAACGCCGCCGGCGAAGTCACCCACGTCGGCATCTTCGCCGCCGTGCCCTACTGCATCGACCTGATCGGCGGCCCCTACGCCGAAACCGATCCGGCCGTGGTCAAGGCCTTCCGTCCGAAATCGGCGCTCCGGCCGCCGGCCTGAGCGGTAAGCCGGGTTTCAGCCGAGACGGCCGAGGCGGTAGCGGGCCAGTTCGTAGTCGGGCGTCTGCTCGATCAGCGCGGCCGGCGACAACAGGCAGCGCTGGCCGTCGATGGTGCACTCCAGGCATTCCTGCAAGTCGAAGCTGGCCGGCGGCAGCACCACCCGCACATCGCCCGGCTCGCCGCGATTTTCCAGCAGCAGTGCCGGCGTGCCCGAGACGGCCGCGTAGGACGAGGCGGTGCGCACCTTCAGTTCGACCGAGAAGGCTTGGCGGGCCAGTGCCTCGATACCGACCCGGGCGTCGCTCTCGCTGGCCCGGTGGTAGCGGCGGACGATGCCGAGCAGCCAGTTGTCGCCGCCCTCCGGCTGCAGGGCCAGCAGGGCGCCGACGCGCAGCCAGTCGGCCGGGATGTTGCTGACCACGGCGCCGAAACCGCCGCGGCTGACGTTGTCCACGACCCAGCTTTCCATCTGCAGGCCGGCCGGGCGGCCGCCGAATTCGCCGGAGAAGGCGACGAAGGCATTGACCAGGCCGTTCAGCACCGACATCCGGTGCTTGACCCGGTGCCGGTCGTGCCGGCGCTGCGGCGGCACCGGCGCCAGGTAGGCCGACAGATGGCGCAGCACCGGAATCAGCGTGCGGCCGTAATACTGTGCGCCGAGCTTGATGTCGGCCGGCACTTCATCGCCGCGCTCCAGGCTGTGCAGCAATTCGCCGATCTCGGCATGCGCCGTGCCCGGCTTGAAGAAACGCTGGCTCGGCTGCACCGCCGGCGGCATGCGCGCCAGGCGCTGCGGCGGCAGCGGCTGGGCCAGGTCGACCCAGTACACGCAATCGTGCTGGATCTCGGCGGTGAACACGAAGCCGGCCAGGAAATGCTCGATCAGGCGCTCGGCCAGCTCGATCTCCAGCGGCAGCAGGCTGTCCATCGAGGCGGCCTGGAAGACCATGGCCTTTTGGTACTCCTGCACCGGCGAACTGACGCCGCCGGCCCGCCCGACCTGGACGGCACGCGTCGCCACGCCGGCCGCCTCGGCGGCCAGCAGTGCCTGGCCGAGACGGCTCCACAGCTGGTTGGCCGACGGTCCGTAATGGAACTGTTCCCACTTCAGCACGGCGCCCAGCGCGGCGATCAGCCGGGCGCAAATCGCCGGCAGCGCCACCTTCAGCGCCTCGGCCGGCTTGCCGCCGGCGGCCATGCCCTGCAGGCAGCGCTCGTAGCTGGCGGCCAGCAACACCCAGAAGCCGTGGCTGATCGACCACAGGCGCTTTTCTTCCCCGCGCGACAGGCGCGAGGTGTGCAGGTAGTCGCGGCACAGGCGGCGCAGATGCACCTGCGCCGCATCGTCCAGCTGGTGCGCCGCCTCGTACAGGCGCTCGAGCGGCAGTTCGTCGGACGCCAGGGCCGATTCCAGCCAGCCGGCCACCTCGTCGACGGCACGAAACGCGTTGTCCTTCGGCAGCTCGGCGACGATGCGCCGGAGTTCCTGCGCATCGGCCAGCGGATGCAAGGCCTTCTTGCCGAAAATCCCCCCCAGATTCCCCACCTTGTTCAGCACACTGCCTCCATACGTCTGTTTTTATGGCAGTAGTGTAGCCGCAGATTTGTCATTTCGGCGCAGGCTGCCGACGGGATGTAAAATCATCGCTTTCGAATAATCGGCAGCCTCCCATGCAGCAATACCTGGATCTCATGCGTCACGTGCTGGACCACGGCCACGACAAATCCGACCGCACCGGCACCGGTACCCGCTCGGTCTTCGGCTGGCAGATGCGTTTCGACCTCGGCCAGGGCTTCCCGGTACTGACCACCAAGAAGCTGCATCTCAAATCGATCATCCACGAACTGCTGTGGTTCCTGCAGGGCGACACCAACATCAAGTATCTGCAGGAGCACGGTGTCCGTATCTGGGACGAGTGGGCCGACGAGCAGGGCGACCTCGGGCCGGTCTACGTCAAGCAGTGGCGGCGCTGGGAAACGCCGGACGGCCGGCTGATCGACCAGATCACCCAGTTGGTGCACAGCCTCAGGCACAACCCGGATTCGCGCCGGCACATCGTCTCGGCCTGGAATCCGGGCGACGTCGACAGCATGGCCCTGCCGCCCTGCCACTGTTTATTCCAGTTCTACGTCGCCGACGGCAAACTCAGTTGCCAGCTGTATCAGCGCAGCGCCGACATCTTCCTCGGCGTGCCCTTCAACATCGCCTCCTACGCCTTGCTGACGCTGATGCTGGCGCAGGTCTGCGGCTACCGCCCGGGCGACTTCGTGCATACCTTCGGCGACGCCCACCTGTACTCCAACCACTTCGAGCAGGCGCGCCTGCAACTGACGCGCGAACCGCGCTCGCTACCCACCATTTGGATCAATCCCGACGTCAAGGACATCTTCGCCTTCCGCTTCGAGGACTTCCGCCTCGACGGCTACGACCCGCACCCGCACATCGCCGCGCCGGTCGCGGTCTGAGCCGGAGCCGCCGATGAGCCGTCACCTGACCGACTCGCCGCCCTGGCATGCTCTCGCCGCCCACGCCGCGCACATGCGCCAGACGGACTTGCGCGAACAGTTCCACCTGCGCGAACTGTTCGCCGCCGACCCCCAGCGTTTCGCCAAGTTCAGCCTGCGCCACGGCCCGCTACTGCTCGATTACTCGAAGCAGCGGGTCACCGAGACGACCATGGAACTCCTGCGCGCGCTGGCCCGCGAAGCCGACGTCGCCGGCTGGCGGCAGCGGATGGTTGCCGGCGAGGCCATCAACCACACCGAGAACCGCGCCGTCCGCCATATCGAATTGCGCGCCGGCGATGCCGCCCCGGCCGAGGTCAAGGCCGTGCTGGCGCGCATCGAAGCCTTCTGCGAAGCGGTACACAGCGGACGCTGGCGCGGCTACAGCGGCGACCGGATCACCGATGTCGTCAATCTCGGCATCGGCGGCTCCGACCTCGGCCCGCGGATGGCC
This sequence comes from Azonexus sp., assembly GCA_036376995.1. Classification (GTDB taxonomy): domain Bacteria; phylum Pseudomonadota; class Gammaproteobacteria; order Burkholderiales; family Rhodocyclaceae; genus Azonexus. The sequence continues at coordinate 5,125 of DASUZG010000138.1, forward strand.
GTCCAGGCACTGGCCGCCTGCCAGCACCCCGACCTGCGCCTGCATTTCGTCGCCAACATGGACGGCGCCGACCTCGCCAGCACGCTGGCCACGCTCAATCCGCGGCGCACGCTGTTCATCGTCGCCAGCAAGACCTTCACGACGCTGGAAACCATGCGCAATGCGCGCACCGCCCGCGACTGGCTGCTGGCGGCAGCCGGCAATGAAACTGCGGTAGCCCGCCATTTCGTCGCCGCCTCGAGCAACCTGCAGGCGACCGGCGCATTCGGCATCGCCCCGGAAAACGTTTTCGAATTCTGGGACTGGGTCGGCGGCCGCTTCTCTCTGTGGTCGGCGATCGGCCTGCCGATCGCGCTGGCGGTCGGCTTCCGCCATTTCCGCGACCTGCTGGCGGGCGCCCGCGACATGGACGGGCATTTCCTCGCTGCCCCGGCCGAGGCCAACCTGCCGCTGACGCTGGCCCTGCTCGCGCTGTGGAACACCGACTTCCTCGCCTCGGCCAGCCACGGCATTTTTCCCTACAGCCACTCGCTGGCGCTGCTGCCCGCCTATCTGCAGCAACTCGAAATGGAAAGTAACGGCAAGCATGTCGACCGCCAGGGCGACACGATCGAGGTGCCGACCTGCCCGATCCTCTGGGGCAAGGCCGGCACCAACGGCCAGCACTCCTTCTTCCAGCTGCTGCACCAGGGCGGCCAGCCGGTGCCCAGCGACTTCATCGCCCTCGGCCGCGCCGATTTCCCGCTGCCCGGCCACCACCCCGGCCTGCTCGCCAACTGCCTCGCCCAGGCCGCCGCGCTGGCCTTCGGCCAGACCACCGAGGAAGCCCGCGCCGCCGGCATCCCGGAAGCCCTGCTGCCCTACCGCACCTTCACCGGCAACCAGCCGTCGACGATGCTGGTGCTGCCCGAATTGACGCCCTTCACGCTCGGCCAGCTGCTCGCGCTGTACGAACACAAGGTGTTCTGCCTCGGCGTCCTGTGGCGCCTGAATTCCTTCGACCAGTGGGGCGTCGAACTCGGCAAGCACCTGGCCGGCCGGCTGACGCCGCTGCTGGTCGACGCCGCCGATCCGGCCGAAGCCGGCCTCGATGCCTCGACCGTCGGCCTGATCCGCCATCTCCGCCAGATCGTCCGCTGACCCATGAACCCGAACCGCCCCGAAATCGTCCTCATCGCCGCCGTCGCCCGCAACCGCGTGATCGGCCGCGACAACCGCCTGCTGTGGAACATTCCCGAGGACATGGCCCACTTCAAGGCGCTGACCGCCGGCCACACGGTGATCATGGGTCGCAAGACCTGGGAATCGCTGCCGCCGCGCTTTCGCCCGCTGCCTGGCCGGCGCAACATCGTGGTCAGCCGCCAGGCCGGCTACGACGCGCCCGGCGGCGAAGTCGCCGGCTCGCTGGAAGGCGCCCTGGCCCTTGCGGCGGGTACCGAGACGGCCTTCGTCATCGGCGGCGAGCAGATCTACGCGCAGGCCCTGCCGTTGGCCAGACGCCTGGAAATCACCGAAGTCGACCTGAGCCCGGAGGGCGATGCCTGGTTTCCGGAGATCCCGGCCGCCGAGTGGCAGGAAAGCGCCCGTCGCGAAGCGCCGCGCAGCGAGGGGCCGGGCTGCGCCTTCGTGACCTACCGCCGGCGCTGAGCCCGCTGCCGCCGCACACAAAAATGCCCGCCGAAGCGGGCATTTTTCATTGGGCCGTCGCGCCTGGCGCTCAGCGCACGCAATCGACGTAGTAGCGGCCGTCGGCGCCCTTGACCAGGCCGTGGATGTCGGTCTCGAAGCCGGGGAAACGGGCGTTGAAAATGCGGGCGAACTTCAGGTAGTTGCAGATCGTCGCGTTGAAGCGTTCGCCCGGGATCAGCAGCGGAATGCCCGGCGGGTAGGGGGTCAGCAGCACGGCAGTGACGCGGCCTTCGAGCTCGTCGACCGGCACCCGCTCGATCTCGCGGTGCGCCATCTTGGCGAAGGCGTCTGCCGGACGCATCGCCGGCACCATGTCGGACAGGTACATCTCGGTGGTCAGGCGGGCCACGTCGTTCTGCTTGTAGACGTTGTGGATCTGGGTGCACAGGTCGCGCAGGCCGACCCGCTCGTAGCGCGGGTTCTTCTGCACGAACTCGGGCAGCACCTTCCACAGCGGCTGGTTCTTGTCGTAGTCGTCCTTGAACTGCTGCAGCGCGGTGACCAGCGTGTTCCAGCGGCCCTTGGTGATGCCGATGGTGAACATGATGAAGAAGCTGTACAGCCCGCACTTCTCGACGATGACGCCGTGCTCGGCAAGATACTTGGTGACGATCGCCGCCGGAATGCCGATGTCGTCGGCGAAGTCGCCGCCGACATCGAGGCCCGGGGTGATGATGGTCGCCTTGATCGGGTCGAGCATGTTGAAGCCGTCGGCGAGCTTGCCGAAGCCGTGCCAGCGCTCGCCGGGCTTGAGCATCCAGGCTTCGCGCTCCTCGATGCCTTCTTCCGACAGGTCGTCCGGCCCCCAGACCTTGAACCACCAGTCGGCACCCCACTCCTCGTCGACCTTGCGCATGGCGCGGCGGAAGTCGAGCGCCTCGCCGATCGACTCCTCGACCAGCGCAGTGCCACCCGGCTCTTCCATCATGGCAGCTGCCACGTCGCAGGAGGCGATGATCGAGTACTGCGGCGAGGTCGAGGTATGCATCAGGTAGGCCTCGTTGAAGATGTCGCGGTCGAGCTGGTTGTTCTCGGCGTCCTGGACCAGGATCTGCGAGGCCTGGCTCAGACCGGCCAGCAGCTTGTGCGTCGACTGCGTCGAGAAGACCATCGACTCCTTGCAGCGCGGGCGGTCGGCACCGATCGCGTGGTAGTCGCCGTAGAAGTCGTGGAAGGCGGCGTGCGGCAGCCAGGCTTCGTCGAAATGCAGCGTGTCGATCTTGCCGTCCAGTTCGCCCTTGATGTCCTCGACGTTGTAGAGGATGCCGTCGTAGGTCGACTGGGTGATGGTCAGCACGCGCGGCTTGGCGTTCTTGTCCGTGGCGAAGGGGTTGGCAGCGATCTTCTTCTGGATGCTCTCCCACGAGAACTCCGACTTCGGGATCGGGCCGATGATGCCGAAGTTGTTGCGGGTCGGCATCAGGAAGACGGGAATCGCGCCGGTCATCATGATCGCGTGCAGGATCGACTTGTGGCAGTTGCGGTCGACGACGACGATGTCGCCCGGCGCGACGGTGGAGTGCCAGACGATCTTGTTCGAGGTGGACGTCCCGTTGGTGACGAAATACAGGTGATCCGAA
>DASUZG010000139.1:0-11212 GCA_036376995.1 Azonexus sp.
CTACTGCAACCGCAAGTACGACTGCTCCAACGAATCCCGCCCCGGCGTCGTCTCCGAACTGCTGACGCCGGACCAGGCGATCAAGAAGGTGCTCGCCGTGGCCGCCGAAATCCCGCAGATGACGGTACTCGGCATCGCCGGCCCCGGCGACCCGCTGGCCAACCCGGGCCGCACCTTCGAGACCTTCCGCCAGCTCTCCGAGAAAGCCCCGGACATCAAGCTGTGCGTGTCGACCAACGGCCTGTCGCTGCCCGAGCACGTCGAGGAAATCGCCAAGCACAACATCGATCACGTGACGATCACCATCAACTGCGTCGATCCCGAAGTCGGCGCCAAGATCTATCCGTGGATCTATTGGCAGAACAAGCGCATCCGCGGCATCGAAGGCGCCAGGATTCTCATCGAGCAGCAGCAGAAGGGCCTGCAGATGCTGACCGAGCGCGGCATCCTGGTGAAGGTCAATTCGGTGCTGATCCCCGGCGTCAACGACGCGCATCTCCAGGAAGTCTCGAAGATCGTCAAGGCCAGGGGCGCCTTCCTGCACAACGTCATGCCGCTGATCGCCGAGGCCGAGCACGGCACCTACTACGGCCTGATGGGCCAGCCGGAACCGAGCGCCGAGCAGCTGCAGGCACTGCAGGATGCCTGCGCCGGCGACATGGCGATGATGCGCCACTGCCGCCAGTGCCGCGCCGACGCGGTCGGCCTGTTGGGTGAAGACCGCGGCGACGAGTTCACGATGGACAAGATCGACGTCATGGACGTCGATTACGAAGCCGCGATGGTCCGCCGCAAGGCGGTGCACGACGCCATCATCGACAAGCTCGAAGCCGAGCGCGGCGTCGTGAAGCCCAAGTCCAGCGACATCCCGGCCGGCTCGCGGCCGGTGCTGATGGCGGTGGCCGGCAAGAACGGCCTCGTCGCCGAACACTTCGGCCACGCCCGCGAGTTCCTGATCTACGAGGTCTCCCCCTTGGGGGTGCGCTTCATCGGCCACCGCAAGACCGAGCTCTACTGCGGCGGCATGGACGCCTGCGGCGATGGCGACGTGGTCGAAGCCGGCGCCACGGAATCGCTGCTCGACCGCAACATCCGCATCCTCGCCGGCTGCGAGGTGGTGCTCTGCGCCAAGGTCGGCTACGAACCGTGGGCCAAGCTCGAAGCCGCCGGCATCGCACCCAACGGCGAACACGCGATGGAGCCGATCGAGGACGCCGTGCTGGCGGTGTACAAGGAAATCGCGGCGACCGGCAAGCTGCTGCCGGCCGTCGATAGCAAGAAGGTGGCGTAAATGGCCCTGCAAATTACCGAATCCTGCGTCAATTGCTGGGCCTGCGTCGATGTCTGCCCGAACGACGCGATCGCCGAGGACAAGCCGCACTTCCTGATCGACGACCGGAAATGCACGGAGTGCCTGGGCGACTTGAGCGTGCCGCAGTGCGCGGCGATCTGTCCGATCGAGATGGCGATTGTCGATGAACTGGGGGCGTTCTTGAATCCGCCGGGGTCGCTGACCGGGATTCCGGTGGAGAAGTTGAAGGAGTTGGGGTTGTGGCGGGACGCGGCCTGAATTTGGTTTTTTCTGAAGCGCTGGATTCCGCCCCTGACGGGCGGACGTACTTTCTTTTGCTTCGCCAAAAGAAAGTAGCCAAAGAAAAGGCGACCCCAGGCTACGCGGTCGGCTACGCCGACTTCCCTGCGCTACTCGACGGGCCGGGCGGCTGCGAAACTCGGCCCTGCGGGCCTCAAACAGTCCTCGCCGACTGCCCCCGGCCCGTCTCCGTTGCTCGGCGCTCCACATGGGGACCCGAAAAGCGTCGCAATTTCACCGCCAAAGCCTCAGTACCGGTCGGTGTGCCGGGCCCCTTGGGAGGCGCTGAGCAACGCAGGGCATTCGGGGGCAGTCGTCTCGCGTTGTTTGAGCCGCAGGCGAGTTTAGCGAGACGCCCGAACGCCCGAGTAGCGCAAGGGACCCCGCGTAGCGGGGCGCCGACCCAGGGGTGGCTTTTTCTTTGGCTACTTTCTTTTTGCCACCAAAAAGAAAGTATGCCCGCGCGTCAGGCGCGGAACCCTGCGCTTCAACAATCCAAACAACACCCATAAGCCATGGCCACCATCACCTTCTACGAAAAACCCGGCTGCAAAGGCAACCTGCGCCAGAAAACCCTGCTCGCCGCCGCCGGCCACACCGTCCAGGCCCGAAACCTGAAAACCGAACCCTGGACCGCCGACCGCCTGCTCCAATTCCTCGGCCAGCTGCCCGTCTCCGAGTGGTTCAACCGCTCAGCCCCAGCTATCAAGTGTGGCGAAATAGTCCCCGAAAACCTCGGTTTCGAGCACGCCCTGCGCCTCTTGCTCCAGAACCCGCTGCTGATCCGCCGCCCGCTGCTGGAAGTCGGCGAGGAGCGCCGGGTCGGTTTCGACGTGGCCGCCATCGATGCCTGGCTCGGCCTGAACGGTGTCGAGCTGCCGGCAGGCAACATCGAGGCCTGCGTGCATGGCCCGGACGGTCACGGTAGCTGCGGCAGCCACGCCCACGAGGAAGCGGAAGATGCCGAGCGCTGCGGGACTCGCTGAACGCGCCGTCGAGATCGCGCCGGGCGTCCACTGGGTGGGTGCCCTCGATCCGCATCTGCGCAGTTTCGACATCATCCTGAAGACCGCCAACGGCACCAGCTACAACAGCTACGTGGTGCGTGGCGAAAGGGGTGTGGCGGTGATCGACACGGTCAAGGAGGCGTTCGCCGACACCTTCTTCGCCCGCCTCGAATCGGTGGCCCGTTACGACGAGATCAGCGTCATCGTCCTCAACCATCTGGAGCCGGACCACAGCGGCGCCCTGCCCGAGCTGTTGAAGCGCGCACCGCAGGCCCGGGTCTATCTCTCGTCGCGCGCCCAGATGATGCTGAAGGCATTGCTGAAGCCTGCCGACGGGAAGGCGCCGGAATACATCCCGGTCACCACCGACGACGAGGTCGATCTCGGCGGCCGGACGCTGCGCTTCCTGCACACGCCCTACCTGCACTGGCCGGACACGCAGTGCACCTATCTGGTCGAGGACGGCCTGCTCTTTTCCGGCGACGTCTTCGGCTGCCATTTCTGCGATCCGCGCCTGTTCAACGACGCCGTCGGCGATTTCCGCTTTTCCTTCGAGTACTACTACGCCCACATCATGCGGCCCTTCCGCGAGTACGTGCTCGATGCGGTGGCGCTGATCGAGCCGCTCGATTTGAAGCTGATCGCGCCGGCGCACGGCCCGATCCTGCGCCACCAGCCGAAGGATTACGTGCACCGCTACCGCGAACTGGCGACGCCGCGCCTGTTCAACGAGGCGCGCAGCGAAAAGACGCTGGTCGTCTTCTACATCTCGGCCTACGGCAACACCCGGCGCATGGCCGAGGCGCTGGCTGCCGGTGCTGAATCGGTCGGCGGCGTGCGCGTCTCGCTGTACGACCTCGAAGGCGGCGAAGCCGGCGTGTTCACCGACCTGATCGAGGAAGCCGATGGGCTGGCCTTCGGCAGCCCGACCATCAATGCCGACGCGGTCAAGCCGGTGTGGGACGTGCTCTCGTCGCTGACCACGGTCAACGTCAAGGGCAAGCTGGGCGCCGCCTTCGGCTCCTACGGCTGGAGCGGCGAGGCGGTGCGGCTGATCGAGGACCGCCTGCGCGGGCTGAAGCTGCGCGTGCCGGTCGAGGGGCTACGCATCAAGCTGGTGCCGGACGCCGGCGAACTGGAGCAATGCCGCAGTCTGGGCGAAAGCCTGGCCCGTCACCTGACCGGCCGGATGATCAACCGCGAGATCGACATGGCCGCGCTCGTGTGAACACAGGGAGAAAACCATGCCTAAAGCCAAAGTCACTTTCGAAGATATCGGCGTCTCGGTCACCGTGCCGGCCGGCACCCGCCTGATCGAAGTCTCGGAAAAGGTCGGCGCCGGCATCACCTACGGCTGCCGCGAAGGCGAATGCTGCACCTGCCTGACCAAGGTCGTGGCCGGCGCCGAGAACCTCGCCGCGCCGTCGCTGCTGGAGGACCAGGTGCTGAAGGACAACCTCGCCCCGCGCGGCCACCGCCTGGCCTGCCAGGCCCAGATCATCGGCGGCGAAATCATCGTCAAACCAGCCTGACCGCCGCCACGAACAAGATTAAAAACATTCCCCGACCGCCACAGAGACATTCCGCTCAACTGCCTATTCAAGGAACCGAACCATGGCCCTCATCACCTTCAGCAGCCCGATGCACAAGGACAAGACCGTCTACGCCGTCGCCGGCAGCCACACCCAGACCATCCTGGCCCTGGCCAAGGAACACCACATCCCGATCGACTTCGGTTGCCAGGAAGGCAACTGCGGCACCTGCCTGGTCAAGGTCTCGTCCATGGACGGCAAGCGCCGGCCGATGGGCGGCCCGCTCAACGTCCGCGAAGTCGCCGCGCTGACCGAACTCGGCCACATCACCAAGGCCGAGGTCGACCAGATGTACGTCGACGACATCCCGCCGACCCAGTGGCGCCTGGCCTGCCAGATGATCGTCCGCGATGAGGACATCCTCGTCGAATATCCGAGCAAGTGATGCCATGAACGGTCCGGATCGTCTCTCCCCCCGCCAGCTGTTGCTGACCGAACTGCTCGCCGCGCCGGCCGCGCGCTCGGCAGCCAACGATCCGAACCGCGGCCTGCTGGCCGGCATCGTCGCCGGGCAGGCGACCGGCCACGGTTGCCTGCCTGCCGACCTCGGTCTCGGCGTGGCCAGTTTCGCCCACATCCGCCACGAATATTTCCCCGGCGTCGACCTGCCCGCCGTCGAACGCCAGGCGCCGGCGCTGCCCGAACACGACGAGCTCCTGGGCCTGCTGCTTGGCGAACGCGCCCGCGAATTCCGCTCGGAAGCGCTGATCGCCACCATCGTCGCCACCGCCTGCGCCGGCCACGACCATCTGTGGCAAGATCTGGGCCTCGGCAGCCGCGACGAACTGACCCGGCTGATGTGGATCAACTTCCCGTCGCTGGCCCGGGCGAACAGCGGCGACATGAAGTGGAAGAAATTCCTCTATCGCCTGCTCTGCTCGCGCGAGGGCATCTACGTCTGTCCCGCCCCCTCCTGCGGCGTTTGCACGGATTTCGCCCAATGTTTTGGTCCGGAGAACTGATCGCCCGCACCGCCCCGATCCGCCACCGGCCGACGCCGGAACGCTCGCCGCTGGCCGAGCGCGCCGTCGCCGCCTATGTCGGCCTGGCCATCGGCGACGCGCTGGGGGCCACGGTCGAGTTCATGACCCCGCGCGAAATCCGCGCCCAGTACCGGATGCACGTCGATATCACGGGCGGCGGCTGGCTGCGCCTGAAGGCCGGCCAGGTCACCGACGACACGACCATGGCCCTGGCCCTCGGTGACGCGATCCTCGCCGCCGGCCGGGTCGAGGCCGCCGCCGCGGCCGCCGCCTTCGATGCCTGGATGCGCGGCAAGCCGGTCGATATCGGCAACACCGTGCGCCGCAACCTGATCACCTACCGCAAGACCGGCCGGCCGGAGGCCGTGCCGTCCGAACACGACGCCGGCAATGGCGCCGCCATGCGCGTGCTGCCGGTGGCGCTGGCCTGCCACGGCCAGCCGGCGGCGGCGGTGGTCGCCGCCAGCCGGGCCCAGGCCCATGTCACGCATCACAACGAACTGTCGGACGCCGCCTGCGAGACGCTGGTGTTCATGGTCCAGGACTTTCTCGCCGGGCACGACGCGGCCCGGGTCGAGCGCGAGCGCGTGGCGCCCCTGGTCGAGCGCTTCCCGGTCTTCGCCTGGGACCGGACGCCGCGCGAAAATCCCAGCGGCTTCGTCGTCGATACGCTGCAGGCGGTGTTCCAGTCCTTCTTCGCCACCGAGAGCTTCGAGGACTGCCTGATCGACGTCGTCAATCGCGGCGGCGATGCCGACACCACCGGCGCCATCGCCGGCATGCTGGCCGGCGCCCGCTACGGCCTGACCGACATGCCCCGGCGCTGGCTGCGCGGCGTCGACGAACTGACCCGGGTGCGCTGCGAGAAGCAGGCCGAAGCGCTGATCGGCCTGGCCGGCGGCTAGGCTGCGGGGACGGCGGCCAACGCCGCCGCCAGCGTGCTCAGCGCGGCCAGCGGCGGCGCTTCGCGCAAGGTGATCATGCCGGTCGGCACGCGGCCGATCTCGGCCGGCACCGGCTCGACGACCAGGTCGGCGGCATGCGCCGACTGTTCGACGACGCGCCGCGGCATCAGCGTCCAGCCGAGGCCGACCGCGACGCAGCCGAGAATGCCTTCGAGGGTGCCGAATTCCATCGCCTCGCCCTGCACGTGGCCCTGGCTGCGCTGCCAGGCCAGCGCCCGGGCCCGGTAGGCGCAGCCTTCGCGGAACAGGATCAGCGGCAGGCGCAGCGGGTCACTGCCGGCGGCATGGATCTGGACCAGTTCCTCGACCACCAGTTCCTCGAAGCGCAGTTCGGGATGGATCACCGGCCCGGCGATCAGCGCGCAATCGAGCTTGTGGTGCAGCACCTTGTCGGTCAGCGCGGCGCTGGTGTCGGTGAATACCCGCAGTTCCAGGCCGGCGTGGCTGGTGCGCACGGCTTTCAAAGCACGCGGCAGGTGCAGCGCGGCGAAAGTCTCCATGGCGCCGATGCGCAGTTCGCCGACGCTCTCGCCGACCTGGCGCACGGCCGCCGCCGTCTGCCGCTCGAGCATCAGCATGCGCCGCGTGTAGTCGAGCAGCACGCGCCCCGAGGGCGCGAGTTCCAGACCGCGCCCCTTGCGGAAGAAGAGTTCGGTGCCGAGTTCCTCTTCGAGCTTCTGGATGCGCCCGGTGACGTTGGACTGCACGGTATTGAGCTTGCGCGAGGCGGCCAGGATGCCGCCCTCCTCGACCACGGCCTGGAAGGTCCTGAGTGCGATCAGCTCCATGGAAATCTCCAATATAGAACGATTCGTTCTTGATAAATCAATTGTTGAGATAGCTTAGCGCGTTTATCGTTCGGCTACCAACGAGAACAAAGGAGACCATCATGTCCGCCCCCCAGAGAGAACGCATCCGGGTCCTCGGCGCCGGCATCTTCAGCCTGCTGCTGGCGCTCGGCGTCGCCCGCTTCAGCTACACGCCGCTGCTGCCGCTGATGCAGCAGCAGGCCGGGCTCGGCATCGCCGAAGCCGGCTGGCTGGCGGCCATCAATTACGGCGGCTACCTGTGCGGCGCACTGCTCGCCGCCTCGATCAGCGACCTGGTGCTGAAGGACCGCCTGTACCGCATCGGCATGGTGATCGCCGTGCTCAGCACGATCCTGATGGGCCTGACCACCGACTTCACCGTCTGGGCCGTCTCCCGCTTCATCGCCGGCCTGGCCAGCGCCGCGGCAATGCTGTTCGGCACCGGGCTGATCCTCAACTGGCTGATCCGCCACCAGCATCGCAGCGAGCTGGGCATCCACTTTTCCGGCATCGGCCTGGCCATTGCCGGCTGCTCGCTGGCGGTGGCCGCGATGAGCCAGTGGCTGGACTGGCGCCAGCAGTGGTTCGCCCTCTCCGCCCTCGGCTGCCTGCTGCTGGTACCGGCCCTGCGCTGGCTGCCGGCGCCGGACACCAGCGGCCTGACCAAGAGCGGGGTCAAGCTCGAGGACAACCCGCCGTCGCCGCTGTTCATGCGCCTGTTCATGGCTTCCTATTTCTGCGCCGGCATCGGCTTCGTGATCAGCGCGACCTTCCTGGTCGCCATCGTCGACCGCCTGCCCGGCCTCGCCGGTCACGGCCCGCTGGCCTTCCTGGCGGTCGGCATCGGCGCCGTGCCGGCCTGCATCGTCTGGGATTTCATCGCCCGCCGCACCGGCGACCTCAATGCCCTGATCCTCGCCGCGCTGCTGCAGATCGTCGGCATCGCCCTGCCGCTGGCCGGCGGCCTCTTGCCGACGCTGATCGGCGCCCTGCTGTTCGGCGGCACCTTCGTCGGCATGGTCAGCCTGGTGCTGACCATGGCCGGGCGCTACTACCCGACCCGGCCGGCCAAGATGATGGGCAAGATGACGCTCTCCTACGGCACGGCGCAAATCCTCGGCCCGGCCGTCACCGGCTGGCTGGCCGCCGGCCGCGGCGGCGACTATGCTGCCGGCCTGTGGCTGGCGGCCGCCGTGATGGCGGTCGGCACGCTGCTGCTGGTGATCCTGAAGCTGGTGCAGCAGCGCGACGCGGCTGCCCCCTGCCTGCGCCCGGCGGACTGCCGGCAGGGCTGAAGATTCCCGGCCGGCCGGACGGCACCGGCCGGGAAAGGCTTCAGGCGGGCTGCGCGGCCCGCTTCAGGCAGGCGGCCAGCGCCGCATCCATGGTCGCCAGATGGGTGGCGAACCACGACGGCAGGTTTTGCGCGTACTGGCGGGCGGCGCCGAGACGGCCGGCATTGATGGCGACGGTGAAGTACGCCAGTTCGCCGAGCACCCGCAGATGCTCGCCGTTGTGCTCGCCGATGGCCGGGAAGCGGCAGGCTTTCATCAACCGCATCTCGTTGTCGAAGTGCTCGCGGGTGTGCTCGCGCAGCTCGGCGAACAACGCCGGAAAGGCGGCGTCGTCGGCGGCCAGCAGGCGGTCGGCGAGATCGACGAAACTCCGGTGGGTGGCATCCATCTCCTCCACCCCGAGCGCATGGGAGTCGTGCCAGGGCATCAGATGGCTCCGTGCGTTTCCCGCTTGGCGTTGTTGGTCTTGCCCAGCGCCTCGCCGAGTTCGATTTCCGGGTACTTGAACTTGTGGTCCTTGAGCGCGTTGTACAGCGTGACCACCTTGTCGGCCGAGCCCTGCCCCTTGAAGTCGCCCTTTTCCAGCGCCACCAGGTCGATCAGCTCGTTCCAGGCCATGCCCTGGACCAGCGGGATGAAGACCACCGGCACGCCGAGCGTGGTGGTGACGAAGGGCTGGTCGATATTGACGGTGAAGAAGACGGCGAGCAGGCCGGGCTTGAAGTCGGCGCCGTATTGCTCGATGAGCTGCGGGAAATACTGCAGTTCGTCGAGCGAGCCGGTGATCAGCTTCAGGTCGTCGCCGGCGGCCAGCAGCGCGGCCTGCTTGAGCAGCGCCTGCGGCGGCTTGCGCCGGCCCTGGGCATCGGCCACCTCGCCTTCGGTGATGACCAGCTCGCCGCGATAGGCGGCCCAGCCGGCTTCGCTGGCGGCTTCCTTGAAGTTGGCGTTGAAGAACAGCGCTTCGTAACGATCGAGCAACATGGTTGTAAATCCTCCCGTTTTAAAAAAACCGATCAGGCCGCGACGGCGGCGCCGATGAATTCGTGGACATCGGACTGGAGGATTTCCAGGCCAATCTTCTTGCAGTAGCGCCGCTCCTTGTCGGTCGGCTCGGCGATGAACACCCAGCCGGCCGGCTGGGCAGCGGACCAGATCATGTCGGCCATGACCATGCGCTCGGTGTCGCGATTGAGGCGCATGCCGAGCAGCAGGTATTGCTTGCCCTGGCGCAGTTCCTTGATCTCCGGCGGAATCGAGAAGCCGCCCATCAGTTCGGTGATGAAATCGACGTAATCGGCATCCGATGCGATATAGACGCCGTCCGGCCGCGGCGTGCCCATCGGCTTGAACAGGATCGGCAGCGCGGCGTTGATCACCTCGCTGCGCCGGTAGGCGGCGCCGTCCCAGAAATAGATCTTGTAGCGGAAGGCGGTGCCGCTGATGCGGGCGACGCCGACGATCAGGTTGTGCGGCACGTCGGCATAGGAATCCTGCAATTGCGTGTCGCGGTTGATGTCGATCACGTAATGCGGCGCGATGCCCTTGAGCCACTCGTGCACCGCCGCCCGCGTCCATGCCGTCTCGCCGTAGGTGCGGTTGAGGAACTTGGTCACCGCGGTGCGCCCGCGTTTTAGTTCGACGTTCATCGCGGCGCGCGGGAACTCGTACATCAGCTTCGGCGCCATCGGCTTGCCGCCGTTCAGGGCGATGATCAGCGAGTCGCTGTCGGCCGGCATGGCCTCGCCGCTGAGCGGATTGCGCACGTCGGCGAGGACGCCGGGCCCGAGATAGGGAACGATGCTGCCGTCCTTGAGGCCGGCGAGCAGTTGCGAGCGGAGTTCTGGAGTCATTTTTGCTGCTCTTTGGGGTTGGGTAAGCCCTTCGAGCAAATTTCACGCCCGTCCGCCGGACACGCAACGGCGGGCCTTGCCGGCCGGCCGCTGGCGGCCTTGTCGGCTTTGCGACAGGAAGGAGGCGGCGTGCTCGGCGATTTCCGACAGCGATGTCGGACATCCGCCGGTGAAGATGCTATCTTGATAGGACAAAAAAAACCGCCCGGAATGGAGACAACTTGGCGATCAAACGGCCATTTCCCTTGTTGCCGTCGCCGCTGGCTGGCCGTTACAGCGGCAGCCTGCAGCCGGAGTCTTTCGCCTGGATCGCACTGATCCTGATGCTGCTGTTTACCTGCGCCGCCTGGTTCATCGCCGACCGCATCGTCAGCCATCGCGTCAGTGACCGTTTCCTCTACCGGGCCGAGAAGGAACGGGATTTCATCGTCCGCCGCATGCAGGCCTACGAACTGGTGCTGCAGGGCACCGCCGCCTTCGTCGAATCGAGCCGCGACGTCAGCCGCGACGAGTGGCGCCGCTACGTCACCCTTCTCGAACTGGAAAAAAACCTGCCCGGCCTGCAGGCGGTCGGCCTGGCCTGGCACCTCACCGCGGACCAGCGCGCCGGCTTCGTCCAGGCGGCCCGCCGCGAAGGCTTGGCGCAATTCGACGTGTGGCCGCCGGGCGAACGCGAGGAATACGCCAGCATCCTTTACCTCGAACCGCTGGACGGCATCAATCGCCAGGCCCTCGGCTACGACATGTTCTCCGAGGCGGTGCGCCGCGACGCCCTGGAACGCGCCCGCGACACCGGCCGCGCCGCCGTCAGCGGCAAGGTCACGCTGGTCCAGGAGAAGGCCGGGACGGAGCGCGCCGGCTTCCTGATGTACCTGCCGGTGTACCGCGAGAACGCACCCCGCGAAACCATCGCCGAGCGCCGCCAGGCGCTGCAGGGCTTCGTCCATAGCGCCTTTCGCGCCGAGGACCTGATGCGCAACGTGCTCGGCAACCAGTTGAAGGATGTCGACCTGCTGCTGTACGACGAAGAGGAGAAACCGGACAAGCTGCTGTTCGATTCCGGCATGGCGGACAACCCGAGCCAGCGCGGCGCCTACGCCGTGCGCCTGTCGATCGA
>DASUZG010000140.1:0-14488 GCA_036376995.1 Azonexus sp.
CTGGTCGCCGAAGTCGCGGAAACCCTGGCCCGGGTCATGCAGAAAAACCGATAAGGCCATAAGCGGGGCGCGGTTGTCCGCACCCCGCCAAAGCCCGATAATACCCGCCCCTGCCCCCTCCCCAGCCCATGACCCACTATCTCTTCATTCTCATCGGCGCGGTGTTGGTCAACAACGTCGTGCTGGTCAAGATCCTTGGCCTGTGCCCGTTCATGGGTGTTTCCAAGAAGCTGGAGACGGCCTACGGCATGGGCGCGGCGACGACTTTCGTGCTGACCATGGCGACCGGGGCCAGCTACATCATCGACCATTACCTGTTGATGCCCTTCGGCCTCGAATACCTGCGCACGCTGTCCTTCATCGTCACCATCGCCGCCATCGTCCAGCTGACCGAGATGGTCATCGCCAAGACCTCGCCGGCGCTGCAGCAGACGCTGGGCATCTACCTGCCGCTGATCACCACCAACTGCGCCGTGCTCGGCGTGCCGCTGCTCAACGTCGCCAACGGCTACAACTTCGTCGAGTCGCTGCTGTTCGGCGCCGGCAGCGCGGTCGGCTTCTCGCTGGTGCTGATCCTCTTCGCCGGCATCCGCGAACGCATCGAAGGCGCCGACATTCCCACCTACTTCCGCGGCTCGGCCATCGCCATGGACACCGCCGGCCTGATGGCGCTCGCCTTCATGGGCTTCGCCGGCCTGGACAAGTACCAGTAATGGAAATCCTGCTCGCCATCGCCATCATGGCCCTGGGCGCCGTCGTGCTCGGCGCCGCCCTCGGTTTCGCCTCGATCAAGTTCAAGGTCGAGGGCGACCCCCTGGTCGACAAGATCGAAGCCATCCTGCCGCAGACGCAATGCGGCCAGTGCGGCTATCCCGGCTGCAAGCCGTATGCCGAAGCCATCGCCCAGGGCGAGGAAATCAACAAGTGCCCGCCGGGCGGCGCCGAGGGCGTGCAGCGCCTGGCCGACCTGCTCGGCCGTGAAGTCAAGCCGCTCGACGCCGAGGAAAAGCCGAAGGCGGTGGCGATCATCGACGAGAACACCTGCATCGGCTGCACGCTGTGCATCCAGGCCTGCCCGGTCGATGCCATCGTCGGCGCCGCCAAGCAGATGCACACCATCCTCGCCGGCCAATGCACCGGCTGCGAGCTGTGCCTGCCGCCCTGCCCGGTCGAGTGCATCAGCATGCAGGTGATCGGCGAAAACATCGACAGCTGGAAATGGAAGTTCCCGGTCGTGGAAATCAAGGCCGTTGCGGCCCGCGAGGCCGCCTGATGCTGATGAACCTGTTCAAGTTCAAGGGCGGCGTCAAGCCGCCGACCAACAAGACCCAATCGGTCGGCCTGCCGATCGCCGTCGCCCCGCTGCCGTCGCGCCTGGTCGTGCCGCTGCACCAGAGCATCGGCGGCACGCCGCACCCGGTCGTCGCCGTCGGCGACAAGGTGCTGAAAGGCCAGCTGATCGGCGAGGCCGACGGCTGGATTTCCGCCGCCGTGCATGCGCCGACCTCGGGTACCGTGATCGCCGTCGCCCCGCAGGTCCAGCCGCACCCATCGGGGCTCGACGCCCTGTGCGTCGTCATCGAACCGGACGGCGAAGACAGATGGATCGAGCGCCAGTCCTTCGACTACAAGACCGCGACGCCCGACGAGACGCGCCGCTACCTGCAGCAGTCCGGTGTCGTCGGCCTGGGCGGCGCCGTGTTCCCGACCCACGGCAAGCTGACGCCGTCGAAGACCGTGGCCATGGAAGAGCTGGTCATCAACGGCGCCGAGTGCGAGCCCTTCATCACCTGCGACGACCTGCTGATGCGCGAACGCGCCGAGGACGTGGTGTGCGGCGTGGGCATTTTCCGCGACCTGCTGCAGCCGCAGAAGGTGCTGATCGGCATCGAGGACAACAAGCCCGAAGCCGCTGCCGCCATGCGTGCCGCGGTCACGGCCCTGGGCGAAGACTTCGCCGTCATCGAAGTGCCGACGCTCTATCCGGCCGGCGGCGCCAAGCAGCTGATCCGCGTGCTGACCGGCAAGGAAGTGCCGGCCGCCAAGCGCTCGACCGATCTCGGCGTGCAGTGCTTCAACGTCGCCACCGCCTACACCGCCTGGCGCGCCATCGCCCACGGCGAGCCGGTCGTCTCGCGCCTGGTCACGATCACCGGCAATGTCGCCGAACCGCGCAACTACGAAGTCCTGATCGGCACGCCGATGGATGAACTGCTGTCCCTGGCCGGCCCGCATCCGGACACCGACGGCATCGTCATGGGCGGCCCGATGATGGGCTTCCTGGTGCCGGAAGCCGCGGTGCCGGTGGTCAAGGCCACCAACTGCCTGATCGCCCATTCGCCGCGCCTGTTCCCGCCCAAGGCGCCGGAAATGCCGTGCATCCGCTGCGGCTCCTGCGCCCAGGCCTGCCCGCACGAACTGCAACCGTTCGAGCTGTACTGGTTCGCGCGTGCCAAGAATTTCGGCAAGACCCAGGAATACGCCATCTTCGACTGCATCGAGTGCGGCTGCTGTTCCTTCGTCTGCCCCTCGCGCATTCCGCTGGTCCAGTATTTCCGCTTCGCCAAGAGCGAAATCTGGGCGCGCGAACGCGAGAAGAAGGCGGCCGACCAGGCTAAGTCTCGCTTCGAGTTCAAGCAGTTCCGCGAGGACCGCGAGAAGACCGAGAAGGCCGAGAAGCTGGCCAAGGCCGCCGCCGCCCAGGCTGCCAAGAAGGCGGCGGAAGCAGCTGCCGCTGGCGACGCCCCGGCGGCTGAGGCCGCTGCGCCGGCCGTCGATGCTGCCCAAGCGGCGAAAGCCGCGACCATCCAGGCCGCCATGGAGCGCGCCAAGGCCCAGCGCGAAGCCGCCCAGCCGAAAAATACCGACAACCTGACACCGGACCAGCAGCAGGCCGCCGCCGAGATCGAGGCCCGCCGCGCCGCCGCGACGCCGGTCGAATCCGGAGCCGCCGCCCCGGCCAGCGAGACCAAGGAATGATGTTCGCCCCCGCCCCCTTCCTCCTCAAGGACACCAGCGTCAGCAAGGTGATGACGCAGGTCTGCCTCGCGCTGGTGCCGGGCATCGCCGCCTACGCCTGGCTGGTCGGTCCGGCCATCCTCGCCCAGCTGGTCATCGCCACGCTCGCCGCGCTGCTCGCCGAAGCCGCCATGCTGCACGTGCAGAAGAAGCCGCTGGCGCCCTTCCTCGCCGACGGCTCGGTCGTCGTAACCGCCTGGCTGATCGCCCTCACCTTCCCACCGCTGGCGCCGTGGTGGCTGGTCGTCACCGGCACGGTGTTCGCCGTCGTCATCGCCAAGCAACTCTACGGCGGCCTCGGCCAGAATCCGTTCAACCCGGCGATGGTCGCCTTCGCCGTCTGCATCGTCGCCTTCCCGGCGCTGATGTCGCAATGGCCGAGCGTCGGCCTGCAATTGCCGTGGCTCGACCAGGTCAAGGTCATTCTCGGCCTGGCACCGCGCGTCGACGCGCTGACCGGGGCGACGCCGCTCGATGCGCTGAAGACGGCGCTCAAGTTGGGCGAGGCCAGCGTCAATGTGCCGCAACTGCTGGCCAACCAGGACGTCTATGGCAACTTCGCCGGCCGCGGCTGGGAATGGGTGGCCGCCGGCTACCTGTTGGGCGGCCTGTGGCTGTGGCAGCGCAAGCTCATCACCTGGCACGTGCCGGTCGCCTTCATCGGCGCCCTGACCGCCATTGCCGGCGCGCTCTGGCTGTACAACCCGGCCCAGTTCGCCAACCCGCTGTTCCACCTCTTCTCCGGCGGGGCCATGCTCGGCGCCTTCTTCATCGCCACCGACCCGGTCACCGGCTGCACGACGCCGCGCGGCAAGCTGATCTTCGGCGCCGGCGCCGGCCTGCTCGCCTACATCATCCGCGTCTTCGGCGGCTACCCGGATGGCGTCG
Organism: Azonexus sp.; assembly: GCA_036376995.1. Lineage (GTDB taxonomy): Bacteria > Pseudomonadota > Gammaproteobacteria > Burkholderiales > Rhodocyclaceae > Azonexus. Next base: position 3,907 of record DASUZG010000140.1, read on the forward strand.
CCTTCGCCGTGCTGCTGCTGAACCTCTGCGCGCCGCTGATCGACCTGCTGACCCAGCCGCGCATCTTCGGCATGAAGGATGCCGGCAAGGGAGACCGGGCATGAGCGCCGTCAAGGAATTCACCGCCTCCGGCATGGCCGTGCGCACGGCCGCGATCCTGTTCGTCTTCGTGATCATCTTCACCGGCCTCCTGTCCGGCGCCTACCTGTGGACCAAGCCGGCGATCGAAGCGTCGGCCGCCGAGGAGAAGATGAAGCTGGTCAATGAAGTGCTGCCGAATAGCGAGTACGACAACAAGCTGCTGGGCGACACCGTCGCCCTGCCGCCGACGCCGGAGCTGGGCCTTTCCGAGCCGACGCTGCTGTACCGCGCCCGCCGGGGCGGCCAGCCGGTCGCGCTGGTGTTCGAAACGGTGGCGCCGGACGGCTATTCCGGCAAGATCCGCCTGATCGTCGCCGTGCGCGCCGACGGCCACGTCGCCGGCGTGCGCGTCACGCAGCACAAGGAAACGCCGGGCCTCGGCGACTACATCGAGGTCAAGAAGGACAAGAACAAGGCGCGGCCGTGGATCAGCCAATTTACCGGCCTCTCGCTGGCCCAGGTCGGCGAACGCGAGTGGAAGGTGAAGAAGGACGGCGGCAACTTCGACTATTACGCCGGCGCCACCGTCACGCCGCGCGCCGTCGCCAAGGCGACGCTGAAGGCGGTGAAATGGGCCGAAGCCAATCGCGACCGCCTGTTCGCCGAAGGAGGCAGCCAATGATCACCCGTGACGAATTCCGCAGCATCTCCGGCAACGGCATCTGGAAGCAGAACACCTCGCTGGTCCAGGTGCTCGGCCTGTGCCCGCTGCTCGCGGTGACCACCAACGCGGTCAACGGCATCATGCTGTCGCTGGCCACCATCCTGGTCATGGCGCTCTCGAACGTCGCCGTCGCCGCGCTGCGCAACCTGATCCCGCACGAGATCCGCATTCCGGTCTTCATCCTGATCGTTGCCGCGCTGGTCACCGTCATCGACCTGCTGTTCAACGCCAAGCTGCACGAACTGTACGTCGTGCTCGGCATCTTCATCCCGCTGATCGTCACCAACTGCATCGTGCTCGCCCGCGTCGAAGCCTTCGCCGCCAAGAACCCGCCGCTGCAATCGACGCTCGACGGCGTCTTCATGGGCGTCGGCATGCTGTGGACCCTGGCCTTGCTCGGCGGCCTGCGCGAACTGCTCGGCGCCGGCACGCTGCTGGGTGGCATCGACATGGTCTTCCCCGGCCTGCAGCCGATCCAGCTGTTGCCGGAAAGCTATCCCGGCTTCCTGCTGGCCCTGCTGCCGCCCGGCGCCTTCATCCTGCTCGGCTGCCTGATCGCCTGGAAGAACTGGCTGGATGCCCGCGCCGCCGCCCGCGCCAAGGACGACACGCCGGCCGCCCCGGCGCCGGCCAGCGCCGCCTGATCATTTAACCGGTCGCTGTCGTGCAAGTCGCCGACGTCCGCCAGTTCCTGCGCGCCCACGGCGCCCGGGAGGTGCATGAGGAGCGCGTGCTGCGCGCCTGGACAGCTGCCCGGCCGCTCGATGCCGGTCCGCGCCACAAGCCGGCCGCCGATTTCCTGCCGCTGGCCTTGCGTGAGGCGCTGCCGGCTTTCACCGCACAACTGGCGGGACTGGCCCGGGTCCGCTCCGAGCACCCCGGCGCCGACGGTTCGGCCCGCCTGCTGGTCGATCTGGCCGACGGCCAGACGGTCGAAAGTGTGCTGCTGCCGCGCGATGGCGTCTGCGTCTCGACCCAGGTCGGCTGCGCGGTCGGCTGCCAGTTCTGCATGACCGGCCGCGACGGCCTCTTGCGCCAGCTCGGCAGCGCCGAGATCGTCGCCCAAGTGGTCGCCGCCCGCGCCCGACGCCCGGTGCGCCGGGTCGTCTTCATGGGCATGGGCGAGCCGTCGCACAATCTCGACAATGTGCTGGAGGCCATCGACCTGCTCGGCACCGCCGGCAACCTCGGCCACAAGAACCTGGTGTTCTCGAGCGTCGGCGACCGCCGCGTGTTCGAGCGCCTGCCGCAGCAGGCAGTCAAGCCGGCGCTGGCGCTATCGCTACACACCACCGACCCGGAGCTGCGCGCCCGCCTGCTGCCCAACGCGCCGCGCATCGACCCGGCCGAACTGGTCGAACTGGGCGAAGCCTATGCCCGCGCCGTCGGCCACCCGATCCAGTACCAATGGACGCTGCTGGCCGGCGTCAATGACAGCGCGGCCGAGATGGACGCCATCGTCCGTCTGCTGACCGGCAAGTACGCGATGATGAACCTGATCCCGTTCAACCCGGTCGAGGGCGCGGGCTTCGACCGCCCCTCAGCGGAACGCGCCGCCGAACTGGCGGAAAGCCTCAATCGCCGGCGTATCCTGACCCGGCTGCGCCAGTCGGCCGGCCAGGATGTCGAGGGCGCCTGCGGCCAGCTGCGCGCCCGGCTGGCCGGCGGCGTCACGCCGGCCCAGCTCAAGTCAGGCCGCCGCGCCGTCCGCCTGGTGCCGGCCGCCGCCAGCGGCCAGTAGCCGGCCGAGTTCGGCCGCCGGCTGGGCCTGGCCGAACAGGAAGCCCTGGAACTGGTCGCAGCCGTGCCGGCGCAGGTAGTCGCGCTGGTATTCGGTTTCGACGCCTTCGGCGACCACCGCCAGTTCCAGTTCATGGGCCATGGCGATGATGGCCGAGGCCAGCTTGACCCGCTCGCCGGCTTCGTCGATTTCACAGACGAAGGCGCGGTCGATCTTCAGCACCTGCACCGGGAACTGCTTGAGATAGCTGAGCGACGAGTAGCCGGTGCCGAAATCGTCGATGGCCACGGTCACGTTCATCTGGCGCAGCGTCGCCAGCACCTGGGCGGCGCGGCTGGCGTTGCGCATCAGCAGCGACTCGGTCAGTTCCAGTTCGAGCAATTGCGGCGGCAGGCCGTATTCGGCGAGCAGGCGGGCGACGATCTGCGGCAGGTCCTGCTGCGCGAACTGCTGCGCCGAGATATTGACCGCCACCGGCACCACGGCGAGGCCGGCATCGAGCCACGCCCGCTGCTGGGCGCAGACGGTCTGGATCGCCCATTCGCCGAAGGCGTTGATCAGGCCGTTTTCCTCGGCCATCGGAATGAAGGTGGCCGGCGGCACCAGGCCGTGCTCGCGGTGCTGCCAGCGCATCAACGCCTCGGCGCCGACCAGCTCGCCGCTCGCCGCATCGACCTTGGGCTGGTAGTGGATCAGCAGCTCGCCGCGCTCGAGGGCGCCGTACAGATCGTTTTCCAGCAGCAGCTCGCCGAGCGAGGCGGTGTTGATCTCGGAGGAGAAGGAGCGGTAGGTGTTGCGCCCCTCCTCCTTGGCCCGGTACATCGCGGCATCGGCCTTGCGCAGCAGTTCGGAGACGGTCTGCCCGTCGTCCGGATAGAGCACGATGCCGGCGCTGCCGGTGACCGTCAGCTCGTGGCCAGCCAGCAGATAGGGCTGACACAGTGCCGAGAGCAGCTTGCGCGCCACCAGCATGGCATCCTGGCGCTGTTCGAGTTCGGGCAGGACCACGACGAACTCGTCGCCGCCCTGGCGCGACAGCGTATCGGTGTCGCGCAGCACCGACAGGCCGCGCTGCGCCGCCTGCACCAGCAACTGGTCGCCGACCTCGTGGCCGAGGGTGTCGTTGATGTTCTTGAAGCGGTCGAGGTCGATGAAGATCAGGCCCATCGGCCGGCTGCTGCGCTTCGATTTGAGCATCGCCTGGCCGACGCGGTCTTCCAGCAGCAGCCGGTTGGGCAGGCCGGTCAGCACGTCGTGGTGGGCCATGTGGTGGATCCGGGCCTCGCTCTGCTTGCGCTCGGAGATGTCGGTGAAGATGCCGATGTAGTGGGTGGTGCTGCCCTTGTCGTCGCGCACCGCGGCGATCGACAGCCATTCGGGGAAGATGCCGCCATCCTTGCGCCGGTTCCAGATCTCGCCCTGCCAGTGGCCGTTGGCCAGCAGCTCGTGCCACATCGCGCGGTAGAAATCGCTCCCCTGCTGGCCGGAATTGAGCAGGGCCGGCGTACGCCCCATCACTTCCTCGGCCGGGTAGCCGGAAATCACCGTGAATGCCGGGTTGACGGCGACGATGCGCGATTCGGCGTCGGTGATCGTCATCCCTTCGGTGGCATTGGTAAACACCGTGGCGTACAGGCGCAGCTGGCGTTCGGCATGCAGCTGCGCGGCATAGCGCTCGGCCAGGCTGTGGTGCGCCTCGGCCAGCTCGCGCCGGTCGCGTTCGAAGCGGACCAGGGCATAGAGGGCGTAGGCAACGAGCAGCAGCGTCGCCAGGTACAGCAGCTGGCGGTAGTAGCCGGCCAGGCGCAGGGCCTCCTCGTGGCCCTCGACATAGACGCGGGTGACTTCCTCGAGCAGCAGCGCCGACGATGAGCGCATGATGCGCTCGACCAGGCTGTCGACTTCCGGGCGCCGCTCGATGATCAGTTCGGCATGGACCAGCAGCTGGTTGATCGACAGCGGCCCGTCGACGTGCAGGTTCTGCCGGCGCAGTTGCTTCAGGTCCTGCGCCAGCTGGTCGTTGCCGACCAGCAGCACGCCGCCGGACAGCGCCAGGACGCGCTGGACGAACTGCTCCAGCTGCGGCAGGGGCTGCCGGCCGGCGTGGCGCAGCACCGCTTCCGCCGCCTGCGGGAAATAGGTTTCGGAATTGCGCAGCAGCGAGCCGCTGCGCTTGAAGCGATCGACATCCTCGGCCTTGTCCCGGTGGCTGGCCAGCAGCCGGTCGACCAGGAGGCGCAGGCGGCCGCGCGTGGTTTCCGGCAGGCTCTCCGGGATGTTCAGCAGGGCGGCTTCCTCGCCGCGGATGGCGGCGACATGGCGGACCAGCGGATCGTAATTGCGCAGCAGGTCGGAATAGCTGGCCAGCACCGCGGCATTGAGCTCGACGTCGGCCTGCTGCACCCGGCGCAGCGACTGCATGTAGCTGTAGTGGGCCGCCGGCGAAATCTGCTCGGCGCGGGTAAACAGCCAGAACAGCAGCGCCAGCAGCGCGGCGAAGCCGAACACCAGGCTCAACTGGCGGAACCCTTCGCGATTGTCGGCAGCGGCCATCACGGCCTCGATGCCGGCAGTTCGCCGCTCAGGGTGCGCAGGAAGGCGACGATGGCCTCGTTATCGGCGGCCGACAGGTCGCGCCCGAGCTGGTAGCGGGCCATCACCAGCACCGCCTGTTCCAGCGTCGCCGCCGAGCCGTCGTGGAAATACGGTGCCGTCTGGGCGACGTTGCGCAGGCTCGGCACCTTGAACACATGCCGGTCCTCGTCGCGCCGGGTCACGTTGTAGCGGCCGAGATCGTTGTCGGTGACGGTGCGGCCGGCGAAGTAGTCGCCGAGCACGCCGAACTTCTGATACATGTTGCCGCCGAGCAGCATGCCCTGGTGGCAGCTGGTGCAGCCGAATTCGCGAAAGCGCCGGTAGCCGTCGATTTCCTGCCGCATCAGGGCATCGCGGTCGCCGCGCAGGTAGCGGTCGAAGCGGGAATCGACGGTGATCAGCGAACGCTCGAAGGTGGCGATGGCGTCGAGTACGTTGTTCTCCGTCAGGCCGTCGCGGTACAGGCGGCGAAAGCCGGCCAGCATTTCCGGATCCAGCTCCAGGCGGGTCAGCACCTGCGACCAGGTGGCGCCCATCTCGATCGGATTCTGGATCGGCCCGGCCGCCTGCTCTTCCAGCGTGGCCGCGCGGCCGTCCCAGAACTGGGCGATGCCGTAGGCGGCATTGAGCACGGTCGGGGCGTTGATGCCGCCCCGGGCGCCGCCGATGCCGACCGAGAAGCGCTGGCCATCGACGCCGCCGGCCGTCAGATTGTGACAGGAGGCGCAACTCACGGTCAGGTCGGCCGACAGGCGGGGATCATGGAACAGGCGTTCGCCGAGCGCGATGCGCCCGGGATCGAGACCTTCGATCGGCACCAGGGGCAGGATCGGTTGCAGCACGTCGCTCTGCATGACCAGCGGCGGCGACAGCGGCTGCATCGGCTCCGGCTGTTCGCGTCCGGCCAGGAACAGCCAGGCCAGCACGCCGATCAGCAAAACAACGGAAAAAGCGGCAGAAAAAGGGAAACCGGCAATTTTCATGGGTGAATTATGCCCCGTACGCCGGCCGAAACATTGTCACGCCACGAAATTCACCCGGCCGAACCGGCCATCACCACCCGGTTCTTGCCCGCGCCCTTGGCCTGGTAGCCGGCCTCGTCGGCCCGCCGCATCAGCGTCGTGCCGGTGTCGCCGGGCAGGTATTCGGCGACGCCGATGCTGACTGTGCAGCGCATCGTGCGGCCGTCGGCGGTCTGCGTCTCGAGCGCGGCGAAGCTGGCGCGCAGGCGGTCGGCCAGCGAATAGGCCGCCTCGCCGCTGGCTTCCGGCAGCAGCACGACGAACTCCTCGCCGCCGTAGCGATAGGCGCTGTCGGTACGGCGCAGGCACTGGGTGATGACGCCGGCCAGCACCTGCAGCACGCGGTCGCCTTCGAGGTGGCCGAAGCAGTCGTTGATTCGCTTGAAGTCGTCGCAGTCGAGCACCATCAGCGAGAAGGCGCGGCCGTAGCGCGTCGCCCGCTCCAGTTCGGCCAGCAGGCGGTCGTGCAGGTGGCGCGAATTGAACAGGCCGGTCAGCGAATCGGTCAGGCTCAGACGGCGATAGCGTTCCTCGCTCTCGCGCAGCGCCTCCTCGGCGCGCCGCCGCTCGGTAACGTCCTGCAACGTCTCGATGGCCCCGACCACCTCACCGCGGGCATTGCGCAGCGGCGCGGCGGTGAAGAACAGCCAGCGCCCGCCATCGCCGAAATGCGGAAAGAAGTCTTCCGCCTCGTAGCCGCCGCGAACCAGCGCCGACGGACGGAAGCGGCCGTGATAGAAGCGGTCCACGGTGCCCTCGCCGGCGCTGTCGAGGACCAGGTCGGCCATGATCGGCCGCGGTGCGGCATAGAAGGCCTGCCACTGGTTGCTGGTGCCAACCATGTCGCGCGCCAGGCGGCCGGTCATGATCTCGCAGGCGCGGTTCCAGTGCGTCAGGCGATGGCAGTCGTCGATGACCAGCGTGGCCACCGAGCTGCCATCGACGATCTGCGCCTGGTAGGCCTCGCTGTCGCGCAGCGCGAATTCGGCCAGGCGCCGCTCGGTGACGTCCTGCAGCGTCTCGATGGCGCCGACGATCTCGCCGGCCCCATTGCGCAACGCGGCGGCGGTAAAGTACAGCCAGCGCCCGCCGGTGCCGAAGGCGGGAAAGAAGTCCTCGGCTTCCCAGGCCCCGTCGATCAGCGTCGAGCGGCGGTACTTGCCGGGATAGAACTGGCCGACTTCGCCCTCCAGCGCACGGTCGACGATCAGGTCGGCAAGGATTGGCCGCATCTCGCGGTAGAAGGCCCGCCACTGCTCGCGCCGGCCGAGCATCTCGTCGGCGGCCACTCCGGTCAGTTGGGCACAGGCCCGGTTCCAGTGGGTCACGCGGTGCTGCGCATCGATGACGATGGTCGCAACCGGATTGCCCTCCACCAGTTGCGACAGATCGATGCCCTGGCCTTGCGGCAGCAGCGACATGAGGGTCGCCTCCTTCTCTGTCGGGTAAATTCTTGTCTCGTACAATATGGCGTATTCTGCAACGCCTGACAATCCACCAAAGCCCCGCCAGCCGTGAAAAAAGCCGACATCGCGCAGTTCTACAGCCGCCTGCGCGCCGCCAACCCGGCGCCGACCACCGAACTGGAATATGCCACGCCGTTCCAGCTGCTGGTCGCCGTGATTCTCTCGGCGCAGGCCACCGACGTCGGCGTGAACAAGGCCACGGCGCGCCTGTTCCCGGCGGCGCCGACGCCGGCCGCGATGCTGGCGCTGGGCGTCGACGGCCTCAGCGACTACATCCGCACCATCGGCCTGTACCGGACCAAGGCGAAGAACGTCATCGCCACCTGCCAGCTGCTGCTCGAACGCCACGGCGGCGAAGTGCCGGCCGACCGGGAAGCGCTCGAAGCCCTGCCCGGCGTCGGCCGCAAGACGGCCAACGTGGTGCTCAACACCGCTTTCGGCCACCCGACCATCGCCGTCGACACGCACATTTTCCGCGTCGGCAACCGCACCGGCCTGGCCGCCGGCAAGACCGTGCTCGAAGTCGAGACCAAGCTGCTGCGCGTCACGCCCCCCGAATTCCGCCAGGATGCGCACCACTGGCTGATCCTGCACGGCCGCTACGTGTGCAAGGCGCGCCGCCCGGAATGCGCGCGCTGCGTCGTCGTCGACCTGTGCGCCTACCGCGGCAAGACGGTGTGAAAGCGGCCAGCGGCTTCGCCAGCGGTCCGCGGCCGGTCAGGGAACTGGCCGAGGCCGCCGTGCACGAGGCGTTGGCGGCGGCCGGCCTGGACCGTGCCGAACAAATCATCCTGCTGCTCAGCCGCGAATTTGCCCGTCAGCCGGCCGCCGCCGTGCTGGCCGCGGCGCGCGCCGGCGGCTGCCTGCAGGTCGGCGGCGGCACGGCCAGCGGCCTGTTCACCGAGGCCGGCTGGCTGCTCGACCAGCCGGCGGCGGCCGCACTGGTCGTCGGCGAACTGCCGGCCACAACGGTACCGGCCACGCCGCAGCTGTCGTTCTGCGGCCACGCGACGCTGCCCTTCGCCTGGCACGGCGAAGCGCCGCGCGCCGGCCTGCTCGAAGCCGACGCCGCAACCTGGAGCCAGGCCCGGCTGACTGCTTCGGCCGTGGCCGACGTGGCGCTGCCCGGCCTCGATTGCCAGATGCTGCTGGCCGGCGGCCTGCGCCCGCTGGTCGACCAGCCGCTGACCGTCGAAGCCAGCGATGGCTACGAACTGCGCCGCGTCGCCGGCCAGCCGGCCGCCGAGAGCCTGCGCCGGGCGCTGCCGGCGGCGCTGCGCGAGCACCTGCCGCTGCACCAGATCGCGCTGCTGCTGGCCGACGGCGAGCCGGCCGTGGCCATTCTCGCCGCCCACGCCGACGGTTCGCTGACGCTGGCCGCGCCGCTCGCCGCCGGCCAGACGCTGACCTGGGCCTTGCGCCAGCCGCTCGCCGCCGAGGAAGAAATGCGCCGGCTGCTGGCCGCCGTGGCGGCCCCGGCACCGGATTTCGCGCTGATGTTGTCCTGCATCGGCCGCGGCCCCTTGTTCTACGGCGGCGACGACCGCGACCTGCTGGCCTTCCGCGAACGCTTTCCCGGCGTGCCGCTGCTCGGCGCCTACGGCAGCGGGCAGATCGCGCCGACCGCCGCCGGCAACCGGCTGTTCCATAATGCAGCCCTTACCCTGCTTTACCGGAGTCACCATGTTTAATCCCTCGCGCGAACAGGTTCGCCGCTTTTTCTGCGACGCCTGGCGCAAGCATCAGGAGCGCCTGCCGCTGGCCGGCGCCGAAGTCGCCGCCGCCGATCTGGCCGCCCGCCATCCCGAATACCATGCCCTGCTCGCCGACGCGGACGGGGCGCTGGAGAAGGAATGGACGCCGGAAGGCGGGCAGATGAATCCCTTCCTGCACCTGTCGCTGCATCTGGCCATCCACGAGCAGCTGAGCATCGACCAGCCGCCCGGCATTCGCGCCGCCTTCGAGCACCTGGTCAAGCGCATGGATCGCCACGCCGCCGAGCACATCCTGCTCGAGACGCTGGCCGAAACGGTCTGGCATGCCCAGCGCCACGGCGGCCAGCTCGACGCCGTCGCCTACGTCGAGGCGGTGCGCCGCCACGCCGGGCTGCTGTAGCGGCAAGGAGCGCGGCCGACGCGGCCGCGCCGGCCCGTCTCAGGCGGGAATCCGGTAGTTGTCCTGGGTCATCAGGTCGATGCCGCATTCCATGCTCTCGACCCAGGCGATGAAGTCGCCGACCGCCCGCGGGCCGACGAAACGGCTGCCGTGCTGCGGCACGATCTGGTCGATCTCCAGCTGCAGCACCATGTTGGTCCAGAAGCGGCAGACCTTGCGCGAGACGATGTAGCGGCGGTGGAAGCCTTCCATGTGCCGGACGTGGCTGGCGAAATCGGTGACCGGTTCGGCCGCCTGCTGGTGCGGCACCAGCGAGGCGCCGAGGTCGCCGGTAAACAGGATCTTGGCCACCGGGTCGTAGAACTGGAAATTGCCTTCGGCGTGCATGAAGTGCGCCGGCAGCGCCAGCAGCTTGCAGTTGCCGAGGCGGATCACGGTACCCTGGTCGGGAATGCCGAGGATGCGTTCGGAAATGTCGCGGCCGGTCGTGAAATGCGGCACGAAGCGCGTCCACAGGCTGGAAATCATCACCTTGCAATGCGAGGCGACGAACCACTTGTTGACCGAGGCGATGATGTCCGGATCGGGGTGCGAGGCGAGGATGTAGTCGAGATCCTTGGACGAGAAATACTTCTGCATGTCCATCAACAGACCGGTGTAGGTCATGTTGCCGCCGGGGTCGATCAGCGCCCCGTGGCCGTTGTCGACGACCAGGAACTGGTTGCTCTGCACCGCCCCGTTGGCGGAATCGTCGACCAGATCGTAAAAGGCGTGGACGATGTGGGATCCGTCATTGAACAGTTCAACGGCCATGGCATTCCCCGGATAACGAAGGCCG
>DASUZG010000141.1:0-8495 GCA_036376995.1 Azonexus sp.
ACTGCTGGGGGCCGTCGGCGGCGAGCACGGCGTAACTCAGGCCGGTGATGTCGAGATCGCGGCCGCGCGTGCTTTCGCGGTGCTCGTCGAAAATGCTCTCGACATCGGCATAGGGGAACAGCCGGTCGGTCGCCGGATGGCTGAGGCGTTCGCCCAGCCGCCGGGCGAAATCGACGGCGATGGCCCAGTCGGCACGCGCCGCGCCGGGTGCCGCCACGGCCGGCCGGACGCGGCTGATGCGCCGCTCGGAATTGGTCACCGTGCCCTCCTTCTCGCCCCAGGCGCTGGCCGGCAGCAGGAGGTCGGCGTAGGCGGCGGTGTCGGTGTTGGCAAAGGCCTCCTGGAGCACGACGTAGTCGGCGGCGGCCAGCGCCGCACGCACCTCGGCCTGGTTGGGCAGCGACTGCGCCGGATTGGTGCAGGCAATCCAGACCGCCTTCACTTCGCCGCTCTTCAGCGCCCGGAACAGATCGACGGCGGCCTTGCCGGGCTTCTCCGGCACGCTGGGAATTCCCCACAGGGCCGCGACTTCGGCGCGATGCTCGGGCTTGGCCAGATCGCGGTGGGCCGACAGCAGGTTGGCCAGGCCGCCGACCTCGCGCCCGCCCATCGCGTTCGGCTGGCCGGTCAACGAGAACGGTCCGGCGCCGGGCTTGCCGAGCTGGCCGGTGGCCAGATGCAGCTGGATCAGTGCGGCGTTGTTGCGGGTGCCGTGCGCCGATTGGTTGAGGCCCTGGCAGTACAGCGACAGGGCCGGGCCGGCGGTGGCGAACCAGCGCGCCGCCTGGACGATGGCGGCGGCCGGCACGCCGCAGATGCCGGCGGCAACTTCCGGCGTGTAGCCGCGCACGGCCTCGGCCAGCGCCGCGAAACCTTCGGTGTAGGCGGCGATGTAGGCGGGATCGATCAGCTCCTCGGCGATCATCACCTGCAGCATGGCGTTGAACAGCGCGATGTCGGTACCCGGCTTGAGCGGCAGGTGCAGGTCGGCCAGGGCGCAGGATTCGGTGCGGCGCGGATCGGCGACGACGATGCGCAGATTCGGGTTGGCCGCCTTGGCATCCTCGATGCGGCGGTACACGATCGGATGGGCGATGGCCGGGTTGGCGCCGGCGATGAAGATGACGCCGGCCTGGTCGATGTCGTCGTAGCAGCAGGGCGGTGCATCGGCACCGAGCGTCTGCTTGTAGCCGGCGACCGCCGAGGACATGCACAGGCGCGAGTTGGTATCGACGTTGTTGGTGCCGATCAGGCCCTTGGCCAGCTTGTTGAAGACATAGTAGTCCTCGGTCAGCAGCTGGCCGGAAATGTAGAAGGCGACCGCATCCGGCCCGTGGCGGCGGATGATGTCGGCGAAGCGGTCGGCGGCTTCGTCGAGGGCGGCGTCCCAGGGCAGGCGCTGGCCGGGCTGGCCGCGTTGCGGACGGCGCTCCGGCCAGGCCAGGCGGTAGGCGGAATCGGCCGTCAGATGAAGGGTCGCGCCCTTGGTGCACAAGCGTCCGCGGTTGGCCGGATGGTCGGGGTCGCCGCGCACGCCGGTAATCTTGCCGGCCTCGGTTTCGATCACGACGCCGCAGCCGACGCCGCAGTAGCAACAGGTGGATTTGACTTCGTTTTTCATGATCTTCCTTCCGGGCTGGCAATCAGCAACAGCTATGCCACCCTTGAAAATCATGGACTTGAAAGCAAGAAGGGAAATTTCCGGCTGGAAATTTCCCTTCTTTGGTGCATCGGCGCTGCCGCATGTCCCTATTTGATGCGTTGCAGCTTCGGCCGCCCGCCTTCGGGCGGCGTCGGCTCCGGTGGCGGCTCCTCGGGTGCCGGCTCGCCGGCCTCGACCGCCGGCGCATCGGCGAAGGCGCTGCTGCCCGGAGGCTCGATCTCGAAAGCCATGCCTGCACCATTTTCGCGCGCATAGATGGCCGAGACCTGCTCGACCGGCACCGACAACTGGCGGGCGACGCCACCGAAGCGGGCCTGGAACTCGATCAGCTCATTGCCCATCTGCAGCTTGTTGGTGGCATCCGGACCGACGTTGAGCACGATCTGGCCGTCGCGGACGAATTCGCGCGGCACGCTGGTGCGGTTGTCGACCTGGACCGCGACATAGGGCGTAAAGCCGTTGTCGCAGCACCATTCCCAGATGGCGCGCAGCAGGTAGGGCTTGGTGGACGGCAGTTCCATGCCTTACTTGCGCATCGCCTTTTCCGACGGCGTCAGCGCGTCGATGAAGCCTTGGCGGCTGAAGATCCGTTCGGCGTACTTCATCAGCGGTGCCGCGGCCTTGCCGAGATCGATGCCGTAGTGGTCGAGACGCCACAGCAGCGGGGCGATGGCCACGTCGAGCATGGAGAATTCGTCGCCGAGCATGAACTTCTGCTTGTTGAAGATCGGGATGATCTCGGTCAGGCGGGTGCGGATTTCCTGACGCGCCTTGTCGGCGGTCTTGCCGTTCTTCTCGATCACTTCCATGAACGAGAAGATTTCGCGCTCCATGCCGACCAGCAGCTGGCGGGCGCGGGCGCGCATGATCGGATCAGCCGGCATCAGCTGCGGATGCGGGAAGCGCTCGTCGATGTATTCGTTGATGATGTTCGGCTCGAACAGGACCAGATCGCGCTCGACCAGCACCGGCACACGGCTGTGCGGGTTGATCGCGGCCATCTCGTCCGGCTTGTTGAACATGTCGACGTCGATCACCTGGAAGTCCATGCCCTTTTCGAACAGGACGATGCGGCAGCGATGACTGAAGGGGCAAGTGGTGCCCGAGTAGAGGTTCATCATTTTCCTTAACCCTCAAAATGAGATTCGGCACCGGGGCCGACCTGCGGTCGACCCACGATGCCGTCAACTGATTCCCGGAGGATCAGTGAATATCTTTCCAGAACTCTTTCTTCAGAGCGTAAGCCACCACGAAGAGCAGACCCAGGAAGGCCAGGACGAACCAGCCCAGCGTGCGGCGGTACTCCTGTTGCGGCTCGCCCATCCAGACCATGAAGCTGACCAGATCGGAAACTGCCTTGTCGAACTCGGCCTGCGGCATCTGACCGGGGACGGCCAGTTCGAGCTTGTGCGACTCGTGGTTCAGGACTTGCTGGCCCTGCAGTTGCCACAGCGGGTTCGGCATGCCGACGTTCTCGAAGGCGACGTTGTTCCAGCCGGTCGGGCGGTTCGGATCGCGATAGAAGGAACGCAGGTAGGTGTACAACCAGTCGGCACCGGCACCGGCGTTGCCGGCATGGCCACGGGCACGAGCGACGATGGTCAGATCCGGCGGGGTGGCACCGAACCACAGCTTCTGCTCGTCATGGCGCGCGGCAACCTGCATCAGCCCGCCGATCTTGTCGGAGGTGAACATCAGGTTGTCCTTGACCTGCTGCTCGGTCAGGCCGAGATCGAGCAGGTTCTTGTAGCGCATGAAGGAGGCGCCGTGGCAGTTCAGGCAGTAATTGACGAACAGCTTGGCACCGTGCTGCAGCGCGGCCTGGTCCTTGACCGAACCCGGCCACTTGTCGAGCTGGACGCTGGCGCCGGAGGCGAAAGCGAGAACCGGCGCGCAGAGCAATGCAATCAGGAATTTTTTCATTTTATGCATCCCCTCACTTCATCGTCACGCGTTCAGGAACCGGCTTGAACTTGTCCATCCGGGACCACCACGGCATGCCGAGGAAGAAACCAAAGTAGAAGACCGTGCAGATTTGCGACACCAGTTCGCCCATCGGCGACGGCGACAGCGTGCCGAGGTAACCGAGGATGAAGAAGCAGATCACGAACACGGTGATCATCACCTTGGTGATCGGACCGCGGTAGCGAATCGACTTGACCGGGGCGCGATCCAGCCACGGCAGGAAGGCGAAGATCACGACCGAGGCGCCCATGGCGACCACACCCCAGAACTTGGCGTCGAGGCCGAAGAAGTTCCAGACCATGGCGCGCAGGATCGAGTAGTACGGCGTGAAGTACCAGACCGGCGCGATGTGCGGCGGGGTCTTCAGCGGATCGGCCGGATAGAAGTTCGGCGTTTCCAGGAAGTAACCGCCACCTTCCGGCGCGAAGAACATCACGGCGGAGAAGACCATCAGGAAGACGACGACGCCGACGATGTCCTTGACCGTGTAGTACGGATGGAACGGGATGCCGTCGCGCGGAATGCCGTGCTCGTCCTTGTTGGCCTTGATTTCGACGCCGTCCGGGTTGTTCGAGCCGGTTTCGTGCAGGGCCAGCACGTGGGCGGCGACCAGGCCGAGCAGCACGAGCGGGAAGGCGATCACGTGGAAGGAGAAGAAACGGTTCAGGGTCGCGTCGCCGACGACGAAGTCGCCGCGGATCACGATCGACAGGTCGTTACCGATCACCGGAATGGCACCGAACAGGTTCACGATGACCTGGGCGCCCCAAAAGGACATCTGGCCCCACGGCAGCAGGTAACCGAAGAAGGCTTCGCCCATCAGCACCAGGAAGATGCCGACGCCGAACAGCCAGGTCAGCTCACGCGGCTTGCGGTAGGAACCGTAGATCAGGCCGCGGAACATGTGCAGGTAGACGACGATGAAGAAGGCCGAGGCACCGGTCGAGTGCATGTAGCGGATCAACCAGCCACCCGGCACATCACGCATGATGTATTCGACGGAGGCGAAGGCGACCGGCACGCCGGCGGCATTCACCGCAGCATCCGGCTTGTAGTGCATGACCAGGAAGATGCCGGTGACGATCTGGATGACCAGGACCAGCAGCGCCAGGGAACCGAAGAAGTACCAGAAGTTGAAGTTCTTCGGCGCGTAGTATTCGGAGAGATGGCCCTTCCACATCGAGGTGGCGGGGAAGCGAGCATCGACCCACTCCAGCAGGTTGCCCCCCAGGGAGCCGTCGGACTTGTACTTCTCGAAATTGCCAGCAGCCATTTCTTATGCTCCCTTCTTGTCTTCGCCGATCAGGATACGGGCATCGGACAGATACACGTGCGGCGGCACTTCGAGGTTGGTCGGGGCAGGCTTGGCCTTGTAAACGCGACCGGCGAAGTCAAACGTGGAACCGTGGCAGGGGCACAGGAAGCCGCCCAGCCAGTCGCCCGGCATGCCTTCCTCGGCACCGGCCTTGAACTTCGACGACGGCGAGCAGCCCAAGTGGGTGCAGATGCCGACGACTACCAGCAGTTCCGGCTTGATCGAACGGGTTTCGTTCTTGGCGTAAGCCGGTTGCTGGTTCTTCTCGGATTGCGGGTCGGCAACGTGGTCGGCCAGCTTGGGCAGCGTGTCGAGCATTTCCTTGGTGCGGTTGATGATCCACACCGGCTTGCCGCGCCACTCGACGGTGATCATCTGACCCGATTCGAGTTTGCTGATATCGACTTCAACCGGAGCGCCTGCAGCCTTGGCGCGTTCGGAAGGAAGCAAGCTGGAGACGAACGGCACGAGGGCGGCAACGGCCCCCGCTCCGCCCACGGCCGCGGTTGCGACGATCAAACGCCGCCGTCCGCAGTCCATTTTTCCTTGATTGCTCATAACGCTGACCCCTAAAGGAATTTGATGGGAATAAAAAATAAACGCTGGATTATACGCCAACGGAACGGGCGTTAAAAGCGCTCAGGCGCCGGGAAAGGCCTTCCGCTCTCGCAATGCCTGGGCCAGCGTGCCGCTGTCGACATATTCCAGTTCGCCGCCGACCGGAACGCCGCGGGCGATCCGGGTGACCCGCACCCCCCTGGGCTGCAGCATGGCCATCAGATAATGGGCGGTCGCTTCACCTTCGTTGGTGTAGTTGGTGGCCAGGATCACTTCCTCGACGACGCCGTCGAGGGCGCGGGCCAGGACGCGATCAAGCCCGAGCTCGCGGGGCCCGATGCCGTCGAGCGGCGACAGCCGCCCCATCAGCACGTAGTAGAGCCCTTGATAGGATTGCGTCTGCTCCATCATGTTCATGTCCACCGGCGTCTCGACGACGCACAGCAATGATGGATCGCGCCGCGGCGACAGGCAGCGTTCGCAGATGTCGCTTTCGCTAAACGTATTGCAGCGCTGGCAATGGCGAACGTTGTCCAGCGCGTTGAGCACGGCCTCGCCGAGGCGCCGCGCTCCAGTCCGGTCCCGCTGCAGCAGATGGTAGGCCATGCGCTGGGCCGACTTCGGCCCGACACCGGGCAGGCAGCGCAAGGCTTCGATCAGTGCCTCGAGTCCCGACGGATTCACTTAGAAGGGCAGCTTGAAACCGGGCGGCAGGTTGAGGCCGGCGGTGAAGCCCGACATCTTTTCCTGACTGACCGTCTCGGCCCGCCGCATGGCATCGTTGACGGCTGCCGCCACGAGATCCTCGAGCATTTCACGATCGTCCATCACGGACGGATCGATGCTGACCCGGCGCACGTCATGCGCACAGGTGATCACCACTTTGACCATGCCGGCGCCCGACTGGCCTTCAACCTCGACTTCCGCCAGTTGGGCCTGCGCCTTCTTCATGTTTTCCTGCATCATCTGCGCCTGTTTCATCAGGCCACCCAGACCACCCTTCATCATTGCGGTATCTCCATTAGGCAATAGGTTTGATCGATGACTCAACGATGGAGGCATCGAAGGATTCAATCACGTCACGCACGAAGCCGTCCTGCTCGATGGCCACCTCCGCCCGCTCCTGGCGCGCCTGACGCTCCCGCCCCGCGGTCGCCGCCGGCGTATCGGATTCATTATCGGCCAGTTCGAAACGCAAGCGCAGCGGCCGTCCGAAGTACTCGCCCAGGGCCTGCTGCAGGCGCTCGGGCGCCGGCTTCATCTGCAAGTGCGAATGCGCCGGGGCAAGACGCAAAAGGCATTCCTCCCCCTCGATCCGGCGCAGCTCGCAATGCTGGGCCAGGGTTCGGGCCAGACCCGAGAGCTGAAGCGCGGCAACGATGGTATTCCAGTCCTGCTCGCCACTGTTGGTCGAAGTCGGCCTGGATACGGGATTTGGTGCGGCCGGCGGCGAAACGGCTGCCGGCCGGATTTCGGGTCGTGCGGCTACAGCTACTGCAGGACGCACGGCAACCGCCTCGCCACCCCGCTGGCGGCTGGCAGCCACCATCTCGCCGACCGAACTCGGCCGGAAGGCATGCAGGCGCAACAGCGTCATCACGAATCCGGCATATTCATCCGGCGCCGCCGGCAACTCGTTGCGGCCGACCACCGCGATCTGATAGGCCAGTTGGACGAATTCCGGCGAAAAGCCGGCCGCAAGGGCCAGCAGTCGCTCTCGCTCCGGCTCTTCGTCGTCGATTGCGGCCGGCACGCATTGTGCGATCTGCACGCGCGTCAGCAAGGTCGCCAATTCCTGCAGGGCCGCCGCGAACGACAGGCTGCGCATACCGAGATCGGCGGCGACGGCGAGCATCGCCGAGGCATCACCGGCGGCCAGCGCTTCCAGAAGCGCAAACAGGTAATCCTGATCGACGGTCCCGAGCATGGCGCGCACCTGCGCTTCCTCGACCGTGCCAGCACCATGGGCAATGGCCTGGTCGAGCAGGGAGAGGGCATCGCGCATGCTGCCGGCGGCGGAGCGGGCAATCAACGCCAGAGCCGGGGCTTCGTAACTAACGCCTTCCGCCTGCAGGATGTGCGCCAGATGGCTCGAAATTGCCGGCGCCGGCATTTGCTTGAGATTGAACTGCAGGCAGCGCGAAAGAACCGTGACCGGGATTTTCTGCGGATCGGTCGTCGCTAGGATGAATTTCACATGCTCCGGCGGCTCTTCGAGCGTTTTCAGCATCGCGTTGAACGCCGAGTTGGAGAGCATATGCACTTCGTCGATCACATAGACCTTGAAGCGCCCTCGGGTCGGCGCGTAAACCGCATTTTCCAGCAACTGGCGCATCTCGTCGACGCGGGTATTGGTCGCCGCATCGACTTCGAGCAAATCGACGAAACGGCCGCCGTCGATTTCCTGGCAGGCGGAGCAGGTACCGCACGGTGTCGCGGTGATGCCGCTTTCGCAATTCAGCGACTTGGCGAGGATGCGGGCAATTGTCGTCTTGCCGACGCCGCGCGTTCCGGTGAACAGGTAGGCGTGGTGCAGGCGCTGCTCGGACAAGGCATGGGTCAATGCACGGACCACGTGCTCCTGACCGACGAGGGTCGAAAAATTGCGCGGCCGCCATTTGCGGGCAAGAACCTGATAACTCATGCGCCCCACACCAAAGCAGAAAATGAAAGTGGCGAGCCTAACCCCCGGCACTTGCAGTAAATGGCTGTGGCTGCTTCCTTCCGGACCTGACCAGGTTCACCATCCTGCAATGCGGGGAGACCCGCCACTGCGAATTCTAACATAGTGATCCCGAGCCAGCCCGGCCGGACGTATCTCTTTTGCAATTCTTCTTTTGTTTCCCCCAACGCAAAAACCCCTCAGTCGATGTGACTGAGGGGTTTGGAATGGGAGCCTGGCGGTGACCTACTTTCGCGAGCGAGGTGCTCACTATCATCGGCGCGATTCTGTTTCACGGTCCTGTTCGGGAAGGGAAGGGGTGGGTCCAGAAG
>DASUZG010000142.1:0-7485 GCA_036376995.1 Azonexus sp.
GTTGAAGCCGGTGACTTCGCAGAGCACGTTGTACAGCGGCACCAGCGCGAAGGCGAAGGCGAAGGCGAAGGCCACCAGCAGCACCAGCTTGGCGACCAGGCGGCTGTGCGGGCGCGGGGTGGGCTGGACCTGTTCCATGGCATCAGCGCGGGAGCAGGAACCCGAGCAGGTAGATGGCGAGCACCGTCAGGCCGAGCGCCCAGCCCAGGCGGCGGGCGGCACGGCGGCGGCGGGCGAGGTCGGCCGGCGAGAAAGCGACGGCGGGGGCGGCGGGGGTGGCGGGGGTGGTCTGAGCGTTCATTTGATCACCGGCTGGGTTTCCCAGCTATGGTGCGGCGGCGGCGAGGAGAGTTCCCATTCCAGGCCCTCGGCGCCTTCCCAGGCGCGGCCCTCAGCTTTCGGGCCACCGCGCACGCAGGACCAGACGTTCCAGGCGAAGAGCAGCTGGCTCAGGCCGAGCACGAAGGCGCCGACGGTCGAGATGGCGTTGAACTCGGCGAACTGCAGCGCGTAATCGGGAATGCGCCGCGGCATGCCGGCCAGACCGAGGAAGAACTGCGGCATGAAAGTCAGGTTGAAGGACACCACCGTCAGCCAGAAATGCCACTTGCCCAGCGTCTCGCTGTACATGTGGCCGGTCCATTTCGGCAGCCAGTAATAGACGCCGGTCATCACGCCCATGATGCCGCCGGCGAACAGCGCGTAATGGAAGTGGGCGACGACGAAGTAGCTGTGGTGGTACTGCGCGTCGGCGGCGACGTCGGCGAGGATCAGCCCGGTCAGGCCGGCGATGCCGAACAGCACGATGAAGCCGACGGCAAAGAGCATCGGCGTCTCGAAGCTCATCGCGCCTTTCCACATGGTCGCGATCCAGCAGAAAAACAGCACGGCGAGCGGCACCGAAATGGCCATGGTGCTGAACATGAAATAGATCAGCGCCGGGATCGGCATGCCGGCGGTGAAGAAGTGGTGCGCCCAGACCACCACCGACAGGATGCCGATGGCGATGAAGGCATACACCTGCGCCGTGTAGCCGTAGTTCGGCTTGCGCGAGAAGGTGGCCAGCACGTGCGGAATCAGCCCCCAGACCGGCAACAGCAGGATGTACACCTCGGGATGGCCGAAGAACCAGAAGAGGTGCTGGAACAGGATCGGGTCGCCGCCGCCGGCGGCGTTGAAGAAATGCGTGCCGAAATGGCGGTCGGTCAGGAGCATGGTCACCGCCCCGGCCAGCACCGGCAGCGTGGCGATCAAGAGGAAGGCGGTGATCAGCCAGCCCCAGGCGAACAGCGGCAGCTTCATCATGGTCATGCCGGGGGCGCGCATGTTGAAGATGGTGACGATGATGTTGATCGACCCCATGATCGACGAGATGCCGAGGATGTGTACCGCCAGGATGGCGAAATCGATGCCCATGCCGCCCTGCACCGACAGGGGGGCGTAGAAGGTCCAGCCGGTGGCGAGCGCCCCGTCGCCGATGCCGAAGAGGGCCAGCACGAAGGGCAGGGTGAGCAGGATGGCGGCCGGCGGCAACAGCCAGAAGCCCCAGTTGTTGAGGCGCGGCAGGGCCATGTCGGGGGCGCCGATCATCAACGGGATCATCCAGTTGGCGAAACCGGTGGCGGCCGGCATCAGCGCCGCGAAGATCATCACCAGGGCGTGGATGCCGATCAGCTGGTTGAAGAATTCCGGCTGCATCAGCTGCAGGCCGGGCGAGAACAGCTCGGCGCGGACCGCCAGGATCATCGCCCCGCCGACGAAGAACATGACCAGGGCGAAGGTCAGGTACATCGTGCCGATGTCCTTGTGGTTGGTCGTCGTCAGCCAGCGCAGCAGGCCCGCCGGCTGGTAATGGCCGGGGTGCGGATCGGCGGGGTGGGTGGTGGCAATGCTCATGGCCGTCCTCCTAGCGCAGGGCCTTGATCTGGGCCGGCTGGATCATGTCGCCCATCTTGTTGCCGAACGCGTTGCGTTCATAGGTGATCACCGACGCCAGCTCGACGTCGGACAGCGTCTCGCGGAAGGCCTGCATGGCGGTGCCGGCCTTGCCGTTCATCACGCGATCGACGTGGCTGCCGGGAATGACCTTGCCGTTCATGTCGAGCAGGGGGCCGTTGACCACCTTGCTGGCGGCCAGCGGCGGGAAGGCGGGTGCAAGGCCCTGGCCGTCGGCCTGGTGGCAGGCGACGCAGACCTTGTCGTAGGTCTTCTTGCCTTCGGCGACCAGCTCGTCGCGGCTCCAGGCCCGCTCGGCGCTGCCGGCCGCGGCGCTGGCCGCCAGCTTCTGCTGCTCGACCCAAGCGAGATACTCCTCTTCCGGCACCGCATGCACGACCACCGGCATGAAGCCGTGATCCTTGCCGCACAGCTCGGCGCACTGGCCGCGATAGATGCCCGGCTTCTCGATCTGCACCCAGGTTTCGCGCAGGAAGCCTGGAATGGCGTCGCGCTTGACGCCGAACTGCGGCACCCACCAGGTGTGGATGACGTCGGTCGAGGTCAGCAGCACGCGCACCTTCTTGCCGACCGGCAGCACCACCGGCTTGTCCACTTCCAGCAGGTAGTGCTCGCCCTTGGCGTCGGCATTGCTGATCTGCTCGCGCGGCGTCGACAGCGTGCTGATGAACTTGATGCCGGAGTCGGGATACTCGTACTGCCACTTCCACTGCATGCCGGTGACCTTGAGCACCATGTCGGCGCGGGTCTTGGTATCTTCCATGCTAATGATCGCCTGCACCGCCGGAATGCCCATCAGCACGAAGTCGATGAACAGCAGGATGGCGAACGGGACCAGCGCCCAGAACCACTGCAGCGCGCCCCGCGGCCCAGTGAAGCGGGCCGGCGGATGGCCGGCGCTTTTGCGGTGGCGGACCATCGAGTAGATCATGATGGCGAACACCACCACGAACAGCGTGGTGATGATCAGCATGAATTCGTTGTGGATGGCCAGTGTCTCGCGCGCCAGCGGCGTTACCGGTTCGGGAAAGTTGAAGCGCATTTCGGCGGCGGCCGGCCCGGCGAGCGCCACGGCCACCACGGTGGACAGGGCGCGCCGGACAAACGCAGCCACCGGGGAGTGCCCGGTGGCCCGAGGCTGAAGGATTCTGCACGTCATGCGTTCCCTCCCCTTGTGAGAACCGACTTGTCAGCTGAGAATCACCCATCCGTAATTGGTTCAAAATTATTTAACCGAGATTGCCGCCGATGCTGAAGCGCCTCCTGTTCGCCGCCGGCCTGGCGCTGCTGACGGCCTGTTCGCCGCCGCCGGAGCCCTTTCGCAACACCGATCTGACCGGCGCCACCTTCGCCCGCCGGCTGGAGCTCGACGACCACCACGGCCAGCGGCGCACGCTCGCCGACTTTCGCGGCCGGGCGGTGGTCGTCTTCTTCGGCTACGTCTCCTGTCCGGATATCTGCCCGACCACCCTGGCCCGCCTGGCCGAGGTGATGCGCGCACTCGGTCCGGATGCGGCGCGGGTCCAGGTGCTGTTCGTCACGCTCGACCCCGAGCGCGACAGCGCCGAGCGCCTGCGCGAGTTCGTGCCGTGGTTCCATCCGGCCTTTCTCGGGCTGCGCGGCGATGCGGCGCAGACCCGGGCGGCGGCCGAGGAATTCCGCGTCTTCGCCGCGCGCAAGGATGTTGCCGGCGGGCTCGGCTATGTCCTCGACCACTCGACGGGCGCCTACGTGTTCGACCCGGCCGGCCGGATCCGGCTTTACATCAAAGATTCCGCCAGCAGCTCTGATATCGTCGCCGACCTGCGCCGGCTGTTGCGCGAATGAGCCGCCGCGTCGCTTGCCGGCGACATTGTTGCCGCAGCCCGGCCGCGATGCGCTAGACTCGGTTATCGCGCCGTTCTATTTGGCGGGCGACCGTTGCCGATCCATTTCCATGCCGCGATGAACGAACCGAAAAATCCCTACGAGATCGCCCGCGAAGCGCTCAAGCGCCTGGCGCAGGGGAAAGTGCCGCCGACGCCGGCCAATTACCAGGCCTGCTACAACGAAATCGCCCGGCTGCCCAATGTCGCCCCCTTCCCCGAGCAGCCGCTGCGCCAGATCGCGCTGGCGCTGAACGCCCGCGAGCCGGAGCAGAGCAAGCAGCTGCAGAATCTCGACATGGCCATCGGCCGGCGCAGCTGGCAGGGCGTGCAGGAAGCGCTGGTCGCCTTCGTCGCCGCCTGCGGCCACGGCGGCCCGCGCGATGCCGCGGGCGAGCCGATGCTGCCGCCGGAACTGTCGGTGCGTCTGGCGCACTTCGTCGAGAGCGTGCTGCCGGCCTTGGGCAACGAGAATCCGCAGGTCGGCGAAATGCTCGGCGCGCTGCTCAGCGGGCTGCGCCAAGTGCCGGTCGAGGTGCCGAAAGTGCAGGCGATGCTGGCCAGCTTCAACCGCCAGATCCAGTTCGCCGCCGAGGAGCAGGCCGAGATCAAGGATTCGCTGCTCAAGCTGCTGCACCTGATCATCGCCAACATCGGCGAACTGAGCCTCGACGACAGCTGGTTGAAGGGCCAGATCGACGGCCTGCTGACCGTCGTCGCACCGCCCCTGACGCTGCGCCACCTCGACGAGATGGAACGCCGCCTGCGTGACGTGATGGTCAAGCAGGGCGAAGCCAAGCACCGCTCGATCGAGGCGCAGGAGGAAATGCGCAAGATGCTGTCGGCCTTCATCGAGCGCCTGGCGACGATGAACGAGTCGAGCGCCACTTTCCAGGGCCGCATCGAGCAGAGCGCCCGCGACATCGAGCAGGTCACGCGCATCGAGGAGCTGGCGCCGCTGTTGAAGGAAGTCATCGGCGCCACCCGCGCAATGGCCGAGGAAACCGCGCATTCGCGCCAGCAGCTGCAGAGCCTTCAGGACAAGGTGCAGGCCACCGAGGCCGAGCTGGTGCAGCTGCACCTCGAACTCGACAGCGCCAGCGCCCTGGCCCGCCACGACCCGCTGACCGACGCGCTCAACCGCAAGGGCCTCGACGAAGCGCTGGCCCGCGAGATCGCCGGCATGCGGCGTAAGGATGCGCCGCTGTCGGTGTGCCTGCTCGACATCGACAACTTCAAGAAGCTGAACGACCGCCTCGGCCACGACGTCGGCGACAGCGCGCTGATCCACCTGGCCAACGTCGCCCGCGCCAACATGCGCCCGACCGACACGCTGGCCCGCTACGGCGGCGAGGAATTCGTCATCCTGATGCCGGACACCGGCCTCGACGACGGCATCGACGCCATGGTCCGCCTGCAGCGCGAGCTGACCAAGGCCTTCTTCCTGTCCGGCAAGGAGAAGATCCTGATCACCTTCAGCGCCGGCGTCGCCCAGTTGACGCCCGAGGAGTCCGGCGCCGACGCCATCCGCCGCGCCGACCGCGCCATGTACCTGGCCAAGCGCGCCGGCAAGAATCGCGTCATGGGCGGCTGAGGCCGCCCGTTTTGCATGTCCCTGGTGCACGGCTTTCCGCCCGTGGCCGCCGCCGATGCGCGGATCCTGGTCCTCGGCAGCATGCCCGGCCAGGCCTCGCTCGATGCGGTGCGCTACTACGCCCATCCACGCAACGCCTTCTGGCGGATCATGGGCGAATTGCTCCGCTTCGCTCCGGAGCTGCCCTACGAGCAGCGGCTGCAGCGCCTGACCGCGGCCGGCATCGCGCTGTGGGACGTGATCGCCGCCTGCGAACGCTATGGCAGCCTGGATGCCGACATCGTCGCCGGCTCGGTGCAGGCCAATGACTTCGCCGGCTTCTTCGCCACGCATCCGGGGATCAGTCGAATTTATTTTAATGGCATGGCGGCCGAGACGGCCTTCCGCCGTCATGTCCAGCCCGGGCTCGCCGGCCGGCTGCCGCCGCAGCACCGCCTGCCATCGACCAGCCCGGCCCATGCCGCGCGCGGCTACGCCGAGAAGCTGAGCGCCTGGTCGGTCATCGTCGCCCCGGATAAGCCCGTCGCGGCAGCGTATAATCGCCCTCTTTGAATTTTTCGCCGCAAATCAATGGCCCACGACGTCAAATCCCAGCTGACCACCCTCATTCGCCAGGCGCTTGCCAGCGTCGCTCCCGATGCCGCCGACCTGCCGATCCATCTCGAGCGCCCGCGCGATGCCTCGCACGGCGACTTCGCCACCAACCTGGCCATGCAACTGGCCAAGGCCCTGAAGAAGAACCCGCGCGAGATCGCCAACCAGCTGCTGGCCGAGCTGCCGCCCTCGATTCTGCTCGCCAAGGCCGACGTCGCCGGCGCCGGCTTCATCAACTTCACCCTCGACCCGCGCGCCAAGCTCAGCGTGGTCCGCGCCGTGCTGACCGAGGGCGAGGCCTACGGCCGCTCGACGCTGGGCGGGGCGCAGAAGGTGCAGGTCGAATTCGTCTCGGCCAACCCGACCGGTCCGCTGCACGTTGGCCACGGCCGCGGCGCCGCCTACGGTGCCTCGCTGTCGAGCCTGCTGGCCTTCGCCGGTTGGGACGTCACCCGCGAGTACTACGTCAATGACGCAGGCCGGCAGATGGACATCCTCGGCCTGTCGACCTGGCTGCGCTACCTGGAGCAGCACGGCGTGGTCGTGCCGTTCCCGCCCAACGCCTACCAGGGCGGCTACGTGCGCGACATGGCCGAGCAACTGAAGCACGCCCACGGCGACAAGTACCTGCGCCCGGCCGCCGCCGTGCTGGCCGGCACCCCGGGCCTGCCGGAAGCCGGCCGCGCCGACGACGAGGCCAAGCAGCAGCGCGAGCTGCATCTCGACGCGCTGATCGCCCAGGCCAAGGCCCTGCTCGGGCCGGACTGGGAATACGTGCACCAGCATGCGCTGAACGAACAGTTGTCGGACTGCCGCGACGACCTCGAGGAATTCGGTGTCAATTTCGACGTCTGGTTCTCCGAGAAGGCGCTCTACGATACCGGCCTGGTCGCCCGCTGCGTCGACCTGCTGGAGAAGAAGGGCCATCTCTACGTGCAGAACGGCGCCAAGTGGTTCAAGTCCACCGCCTTCGGCGACGAGAAGGACCGCGTCGTCCAGCGCGAGAACGGCCTGTACACCTATTTCGCTTCCGACATCGCCTACCACCTCAACAAGTTCGAGCGTGGCTTCGACAAGGTCATCAACATCTGGGGCGCCGACCACCACGGCTACATCCCGCGCGTCACCGGCGCCGTCAAGGCGCTCGATCTCGATGCCGACAAACTGCAGGTAGCCCTGGTCCAGTTCGCCGTGCTCTACCGCAACGGCCAGAAGGCTTCGATGTCCACCCGCTCCGGCGAATTCGTCACGCTACGCGAGCTGCGCGGCGAAGTCGGCAACGACGCCTGCCGCTTCTTCTACGCGCTGCGCAAGTCCGACCAGCATCTCGACTTTGACCTCGATCTGGCCAAGAGCCAGACCAACGAGAACCCGGTGTACTACATCCAGTACGCCCACGCCCGCATCTGCTCGGTGCTCGGCCAGTGGTCCGGCGATCTCGCCGCGCTGCCCGAGTGTGACCTGGCGCGCCTCGAC
>DASUZG010000143.1:0-8738 GCA_036376995.1 Azonexus sp.
CACCGCCAGATCGATGTCGCGGTCGTTCTCGGGATCGATATGGACCAGCACGTCGAGCACTTCCGGATGCTCGCGCAGCACGCGGGCGCGCGCCGACTCGGCGATGCGGTGGCCTTCCGAGACGCTTATCCGGGCATCGACCTGGACATGCGCGTCGACCAGTGCCTGGTGCGCCATGCGCCGGGTGCGCAGTTCGTGCAGGCCGAGCACGCCCGGCGTCGCCAAGAGGCTCTGGCGGATGGCGGCGACACTGGACTCGTCGAGACCGGTGTCGATCAATTCCTTGATCGCCCCCCAGGCCAGTTCCACCCCCATGCGCAGGATCATGAAGCCCATCAGCGCCGCCGCCAGCAGGTCGAGGAAGCTCCAGCCGAGCAGCGCGCCGCCGATGCCGACGACGACGACCAGCGCCGAGGCGGCATCGGCCCGGGTGTGCATGGCATTGGCGATCAGCAGTTGCGAGCGCAGGCGCTTGCCGACGACGATCAGGTAGCGATACAGCGCCTCCTTGGCCAGCACCGTGGCCACCGCCACCCAGAAAGCCGAAATCTCGATGGCCGGCAACGTCTCGACGTGCTGCAGGCGCTGTCCCGATTCCCACAGGATGCCGCCGCCGATCAAGACCAGCGAAATGCCGAGCACCAGCGTCGCTGCCGTCTCGACCCGGGCATGGCCGTAGGGATGGGCCTGGTCGGCCGGATGGGCACTTTGGCGGCTGGCGTAGATGACCAGGAAATCGGACAGCAGGTCGGAAAAGGAATGCAGGCCGTGGGCGATCAGCGATTGCGAATGGGCCAGCCAGCCGACCACCAGCTGCACCGCCGTCATCACCAGGTTGACCACGACGCTGGCCCAGGTCGCGCGCTGCGCCTCGGCCGAACGCTCGGCCTTGTCCTGGTTCCGCTGCATGTCTGCTCGTGCCATTTCTTCTGCCCTATACTGTTGGGCTCCGATTCTAGCAGCCAACAATTATGGGAAAGCTCAGCGACCTCCTCACCCTGGCCCAGACCCGCGGCCGCGCCCTGGAACGTCCGTACCAGGGCGAACTGACCCCGCGCGAAGCCGCCGACGTGCTGCAACTGGCGCCCGGCGCCAAGCTCGTCGATGTCCGCACCCGCGCCGAATGGGACTGGGTCGGCCGCGTGCCCGGCGCCGTCGAGATCGAGTGGAACCAGTACCCGGGCGGCGTGCGCAACCCCAACTTCATCGCCGAGCTGAAGCGCCAGGTCGATCCGGAAGCGGTGGTGCTGTTCCTGTGCCGCAGCGGCGCCCGCTCGATCGCCGCGGCCACGGCCGCCACCGAGGCCGGCTACAACGCCTGCTACAACATCCTCGAAGGCTTCGAGGGCGACAAGGATGCGCACGGCCAGCGCAACACCGTCGGCGGCTGGCGCCGTGCCGGCCTGCCCTGGCATCAGGGATAATCACCTAACAGGCCACCGGCCACGATTCAGAGAACAGCATGCAAACCGCGACCATTTCCTTCGATCCGTTCAACACGCTTTCCGACGACGCCTGCCAGGAACGCATCCGCGCCGCCCGCGCCAAGCTCGGCAAGAAAGCCGTGATCCTCTGCCACCACTACCAGCGCGCCGACATCTACCAGCACGCCGACCTGACCGGCGACTCGCTGAAACTGTCCAAGCTCGCGGCGCAGACCGATTCGCAGTATGTGATTTTCTGCGGCGTACATTTCATGGCCGAAGTCGCCGACATCATGACCGCGCCGCACCAGATCGCCATCCTGCCCGACCTCGCCGCCGGCTGCTCGATGGCCGACATGGCCAACCTGGCCAAGGTCGAGCGCTGCTGGCGCGAGCTGGGCGAAGTGCTGGACGTCGAGGCCGAAGTCACGCCGGTCACCTACATCAACTCGGCGGCCGACCTCAAGGCCTTCTGCGGCGAGCACGGCGGCATCGTGTGCACCTCGTCGAACGCCGGCACCATCGCCAAGTGGGCCTTCGAGCGCCGGCCCAAGGTGCTGTTCTTCCCCGACCAGCACCTCGGCCGGTGGACCGGTCACAACATGGGCATTCCGATGGACGAGATGGTGGTCTGGGACCCCGACCTGGAAATGGGCGGCCTGACTGCCGAGCAGATCAGGAAGGCGCGCATCCTGCTGTGGAAGGGCCACTGCTCGGTGCACCAGATGTTCCAGAAGAGCCACATCGACGCCTTCCGCGCCAAGTACCCGGACGGCAAGGTGATCGCCCACCCGGAATGCAACTTCGAGGTCTGCGCCGCGTCCGACTACGTCGGCTCGACCGAGCACATCGTCAAGACCATCAAGGAAGCGCCGGCCGGCACGCGCTGGCTGGTCGGCACCGAATTGAACCTGGTCGACCGGCTGGCCAAGGAAGTGCTGCCGCAGAACAAGATCGTGCAGTTCATGGCGACCACCATCTGCATGTGCTCGACGATGCAGCGCATCGACCCGCAGCACCTCGCCTGGACGCTGGAAAACCTGGTCGACGGCAAGGTGGTCAACCAGATCAAGGTGCCGGAACACGAGGCCAAACTGGCCAAGCTGGCGCTCGACCGGATGCTGGCCATTTCCTGAGCGGCCATGAGCAAGCCCGCGCTGCACATCACCACCTTCAACATCCACAAGGGCTTCTCGCAGTTCAATCGGCGGATGATGGTGCATGAGCTGCGCGAGCGCCTGCGCCATCTCAGCCCGGACATTGTCTTCCTGCAGGAAGTTCAGGGCCTGCACCTCGGCCACGCCGAGAACCACCACAACTGGCCGGCCGCGGCCCAGCACGAGTTCCTCGCCGAGGACGTCTGGCCGGCTTCGGCCTATGGCCGCAACATGATCTACGACCACGGCCACCACGGCAACGCGATCCTGTCGCGCTTTCCGATCCTGCACACGCACAACCAGGACGTCACCCACCTGCAGTTCGAGAAGCGCGGCCTGCTGCACTGCCGGGTCGAACTGCCGGAAGGGCCGGCGGCCCACTGCGTGTGCGTGCACCTGTCGCTGTTCGGCTATTCGCGGCGCAAGCAGTTGAGCGCCCTGGCCGACTACCTGAACCGCATGGACGAGCCGGATGCGCCGCTGATCATCGCCGGCGACTTCAACGACTGGAGCAACCACGCCGGCCAACTGCTCGAGCAGGCGCTCGGCATGCAGGAGGTGTTCACCCCGCGCGGCGGCGTGCCGGTGCGCAGCTTCCCGGCGGCGATGCCGATGTTCCGCCTCGACCGCATCTACGTGCGCGGCTTCTCGGTGCAGCGCACCGAAGTGCACCACGGCCGGCCGTGGTCGAAGATTTCCGATCACGCGGCCCTGTCGGCGCACCTGGCCCGGCATGGCGACTGAGTACACGGCCGGCAACCGCCTGACCCTGCTCAACTCCGGGGCCGAGTACTTCCCCGCCCTGCTCGCCGCCATCGACGCCGCCCGCAGCGAAATCTTCCTCGAAAGCTACATCTACGCCGACGACCGCATCGGCCACGAGGTCAGCAACGCGCTGTGCCGCGCCGCCGCCCGCGGCGTCGTGGTCAATGTCATCGTCGATGGCTTCGGTGCCCGCAATTTCGCCGCCGATTTCCTGCCGCGGCTGACCGCCGCCGGCGTGCGCGCCATGCTCTACCGGCCGGAACTCGGGCGCTTCCGCCTGCGCCGCCACCGCCTGCGCCGCCTGCACCGCAAGCTGGTGGTGATCGATGCCAGCCAGGCCTTCGTCGGCGGCATCAACATCATCGACGACCACAACGCGCCGGCCGAGATGTGCCCGCGCTACGACTACGCGGTGCTGGCCGAAGGCCCGCTGCTCGGCCAGATCCACCATGCCGCCCGGCGCATGTGGGAAATCGTCGCCTGGGTCAACTTCAAGCGCCGCTTCCGCCTGGTGCCGCCCGCCGCCGCCCGCCCCGAGGCGCTGGGCGTGCAGCAGGCCGCCTTCCTGATCCGCGACAACATCCGCCACCGCAACGACATCCTGCACGCCTACCTCGACGCCATCGACACTGCCCGCGAGGAGATCCTGATCGCCAACGCCTACTTCCTGCCCGGCGTGCGTTTCGGCCGCGCACTGCAGGCGGCGGCCCGGCGCGGCGTCCAGATCACCATCCTGCTGCAGGGCAAGACCGATCACCCGCTGCTGCGCTTCGCCACCCAGGCGCTGTACAGCCTGGTGCTGGAACAGGGCATCCGCATCTTCGAGTACGAACAGAGCTTCATGCACGCCAAGGTCGCGGTCATCGATGGCGAATGGGCTACCGTCGGCTCCTCCAACATCGATCCGTTCAGCCTGCTGCTGGCCAAGGAGGCCAACCTGGTCGTGCATGACCGCGATTTCGCCGGCCAGCTGCGTGCCAGCCTGCACGAGGCGATGCGCTGCGGCGCCCGGGAAACCCGCAGCGAAGACCTGATCCGCCTGCCCTGGCACTCGCGCCTGCTGCGCTGGCTGAGTTACGGCGTCGTGCGCGCCCTGGTCGGCATCACCGGCTACGGCCCGAAGCACTGGCAGGCCGGCGAGGAAACGCCCGGCCTCACGCCGGGAGCGAAATAGACCGCTGGCGCGGAATCGCCGCGAACCGCCAGTGTTCCCGCGCCCAGGCCCAGACGTCGGCCGGCTGCGCCCGGGCGAGGTCGGCCGGCACCGCCTGGCCGAGAAAAGCCAGTGCGCGAACCAGTTCCGCCGCCGCCCGGCCGCTCTCCAACGCCGGCGCCAGCGTCTGCTTGGACAACTTTTCGCCGGCCGCATTGGCCGCCACCGGCAGGTGGGCGTAGCGCGGCTGCGGGTAGCCCAGGCACTGCTGCAGCCAGATCTGGCGCGGCGTCGAGGCCAGCAGGTCGGCGCCGCGGACGATATCGGTGATGCCCTGGCTGGCGTCATCGACGACAACCGCCAACTGGTAGGCGAACAGGCCGTCGGCCCGACGCAGCACGAAGTCGCCGACATCGTGTTCGAGGCGCTGGCAGAGCACCCCCTGCAGGCGGTCGACAAAGGCCGTCTCGCGCGCGTCGACGCGCAGCCGCCAGGCCCGCGCCGCCCGACCGGGCGCCAGGCCGGCGCGGCAGGTGCCGGGATAGGCGAGGCCGCCATCGACGGCCGGGCGCGTCGCCGAATCGGCGATCTCCTTGCGCGAACAGCCGCAGGCATAGGCCAGCCCAGCCGCCCGCAAGCGCTCGAGCGCGGCACCGTAGGCCTCGCCGCGCGCACTTTGCCACAGCACCGAGCCATCCCAGGCGAAGCCGAAGGCTTCCAGCGTGGCCAGGATCTGTCCGGCCGCCCCCGGCACGTTGCGCGGCGTATCGACGTCTTCCATGCGCAGCAGCCATTCGCCGCCCTGGCTGCGGGCATCGAGATAGCTGCCGACGGCGGCGACCAGCGAGCCGAAATGCAGTGGCCCGGTCGGCGACGGAGCGAAGCGGCCGCGATAGGCGGCGGGGGGAACGGTCATCTTCGAAGGTGGGACAACGGACGGGACGGGCGCAGCCTATCTCAGGCCGGGCCGTCGGCGAAGCGGAAATTGTTGCGCCCGTCGTGCTTGGCGCGGTACATCGCCTTGTCGGCGGCGGCGATGATTTCGGTGGCGTTGTTGCCGTCGTGCGGATAGCAGCTGATGCCGATGCTGCCGCCGACCACCACCGACTCGCCGGCGACGCCGATCGGCTCGACCAGCGCCTGCAGCACGGCGCCGGCGATCTTGGCGATCACCGGGTGGTCCTCGGTGGCATCGAGCAGGATGATGAACTCGTCGCCGCCCAGGCGGGCGACGGTGTCGATCTCGCGGACCACGGCGCACATCCGCTCGGCTGCCGTGCGCAGCACCACGTCGCCGGCGGCATGGCCGAGGCGGTCGTTGATTTCCTTGAAGTGATCGAGATCGACGAACAGCAGCGCCAGCGGCTCGCCGCTGCGCCGCGCACGGGCCAGCGCCTGGGCCAGCCGGTCGAGGAACAGGCGGCGGTTGGGCAGGCCGGTCAGGCTGTCGTGGCTGGCCAGATGATCGAGTTCGCGCTGTTTCTCCTGCAGCGTGGCCAACTGGGTCTCGACCTGGCTCTGCAGCGAATCGACGCTGCGCGCCAGCACGCCGATCTCGTCCTGGCGGTTCACCGGCAGCGGCGTGCGCGCCGCACCCGCCGAGAAGCTTTGGACGGAACGCAGCATCTGGTTCAACGGCCGGATCACCGCCCGCGCCAGCAGGATCGCCAGGCAGATCGAGACCAGGCTGAAGGCGAAGACGATGCGCCCGGTCGCCGCGCCGACGGTGTCGCTGTCGGCCAGCACGTCGGCCAGCGGCTGCGACAGGCCGAGCACGAAGGCGCGGTCGAGATGCTCGAACGGCAACGGGTACCTGACAAAGGCGGCCACCGTCCGGCCCTGCCCGGACGTCTCGGCCACCGTCACCAGCTGGCCCGGTTCGCCGGCCAGCAGCGGCGCCGTGGCCGGGAATTCGCTCTGCAGCAGCGCCCGCTGCCCGCGATCGAAGGCGAAGGCCTTGGCCGGATCGGGATGGACCAGGAAATCGCCTTCCTGGTTGGTCAGCATGAAGGTGATGTTGGCCGGCAGCTCGGCCGACAGCTGCTGGAAGATGCGCTGCATGTCGACATTGACGACGACCATGCCGAGCGCCTGGCGCCCCTTGCGGATCGGCATCGCCAGCTGCAGCATCGGCTGGCCGAGGCCGGCGTGCGCCCCTTCCTCGTGATTGATCGCCGGCACCGACACGTAGATCATCCCGGCCGGCAGGCGCAGCGTTTCATAGACGTAGGGGTAGTGCCCCTTCTCCTGCATCTCGGCGCCGCTTACCCGGACCAGGCCGCGCTCGTCGCGGTCGATGCGTACCCGCTCCAGGCCGTACTCGCCGGCCGCGATCAGGCGGACCTGGAAATACTCCGGGCGCGTCTCCAGCAGCCCGGCGAACAGCGCCTCGATGCCGGCCTCGGCCCGGCCGCGCGCTTCTGCCGTGGGCGCCGCCAGCGCTTCGACGGCCTGCGGATGCGCCGCCAGCAGGCGGACATCGCGCACTCCACCGTCCAAGGTCACGGCCAGTTGCCGCACCAGCACCTGGGTGGCCGTCAGCAGCCGCTGCTCGGCCGACTTGACCAGCAGATCGCGGCTGGTGGAAAAGGCGTAATACCCGGTCAGGCCCGCGGCGAGCACGCCGAACAGCGCCAGCAGCAGCGTGAACCGCCCGCCCAGGCCGAGCTGCAGGCGCCGCCAGTTCATGGCGCCAGCACCCGCGCCGCCCGGTCGCCGGAGATGATGCGCGCCCACAGGCGCTCGCGGCGGGCGATATCCTCGACCACCTGCAGCCAGTGCAGGCGATCCTCCGGCCGGCTGCCCGGCGCCTCGGCGGTGGTGCTGGCCAGGCCCTGGCGGCTGACCAGCTGTTCGCTGGCCGCCGGCTCCAGCATGTGGTTCAACCAGGCCTCGACCAGCGGCCGGTTGCGCGCGCCGGCGGTGATCACCCAGCAATCCAGCCAGGCCAGCGCCCCCTCGCGCGGCACGACATAGCCGACATCAGCCCCGGCCGCGCGCAGCAATTGCAGCTGCTGCGTGCCGTAATTGGCCAGCATCAGCGCCACCCGGTGGCGGCGAAAGAGATCGACCGACTCCTCCGGCCGCGCGTAGAAGCCGAGCACATTGCGGCGCAGTTCGATCAGCCGCTCCACCGCTTGCCGCCACTCGCCGTGGCTGATCCGGAACGGCATCCGCGAGCCGAGGCCGAGCATCGCCAGCGAGAAATTGTGGCTGCCGCCGTCGTAGGCCAGCACCCGGCCGCGCAGCGCCGGATCCCACAGCGCCCGCAGCGTGTCCGGCGGCTGACGGAACTGGCTGCGGTCGTAGATCAGGCCCATCTCGGCATAGGTATAGGGAATGCCGTACAGCTGGCCGCCACGCATCAGGCCGGGAATCGCCTCGGTCTGCCGGAAGCGCGGCAACTGCCGGCGGGTATTGGGGACCGCCGCCGGATCGATCGGCTGGACCAGCGCCGCATCGATGTAGCGCTGCAGTTCTGCGGTATTGACGGCGAAGACATCGAAATTGCGGCCGCCGCTGGCGCTGATCCGCTGCCACAGCGCGGTGTCGGAATCGACCAGCGTCACCTCGACGCGCACCTTGTGCCGCGCCTCGAAGTCGCGGACTACGTCGGGATCGGCGTAGCCCGGCCAGGCCAGCACCCGCAGCACCTCCGCCGGCGCCGCCCGCACGGCCGCCCCCGGCCCCCACAGCGCCAGGCCGCACAGCACCGACAGGAAGAGGCGCAGCGATCGACCGAACATGCCACGAGTATCACCCAATCATGTCGGCTTCGCTACCGCCGCCGAGCGACGCGCAATTAAGCATCGGCGAAACTTTTCCCACCCCTTAGCACTCCCATGAACCGAGTGCTAAAATGACTGCGAACCTTTAAGGAGGACATACGCTATGACCCATGCCCTGGCTCATCCCATTCCCTCTGCTGTCGGCAACCTCGACGCCTATATCCAGGCAGCGAACCGTTACCCGATGCTGTCCGAGGCGGAAGAGACGCGGCTGGCCGAGCGCTTCCACAGCGAAGGCGACCTGGAAGCGGCGCGGCAGCTCGTGCTCTCCCATCTACGTCTGGTCATTTCGATCGCCCGCGGCTATCTCGGCTACGGCCTGCCGCACGCTGACCTGATCCAGGAAGGCAACATCGGCCTGATGAAGGCGGTCAAGCGCTTCGATCCGACGCGCGGCGTGCGCCTGGTGTCGTTTGCGATGCACTGGATCAAGGCCGAGATTCACGAGTAC
>DASUZG010000144.1:0-14777 GCA_036376995.1 Azonexus sp.
CGTCAGCCGCCTGGCCGGCCAGGTCGTCGCCCTGGCTGGCAGCCAGCTTGGACTTCAGGCGGGCCAGTTCCTTTTCCAGGGCACGGACGTTGTCGAGAATGCCGACCACGCGCTCGGCGATTTCGTCGGGATGCGTCTTCAGCAGCGCCGAAATGCCGTTGACCCGGGTCTGCTGCTCCTGCACGTAGGCCAGCGCATTGGTGCCGGTGATCGCCTCGACGCGGCGCACGCCGGCGGCGACGCCAGCTTCGGCAACGATCTTGAACAGGCCAATGTCGCCGCTGCGCGCGACGTGGGTGCCGCCACACAATTCCTTCGACGAGCCGATGGCGACGACGCGAACCTCATCGCCGTACTTCTCGCCGAACAGCATCATGGCGCCGGATTTCTGGGCGTCGTCCAGGGCCATCACGCGGCTGTCGGTGGCGGCGTTGGCGAGGATCTCGTCATTGACGATTTCCTCGACCTCGCGGATTTCCTCGGCCGTCATCGGCGCCGTATGGGCGAAGTCGAAGCGCGTCTTGTCGGCATCGACCAGAGAGCCCTTCTGCTGCACGTGCTGGCCGAGCACCTGGCGCAGCGCCTTGTGCATCAGGTGGGTCACCGAATGGTTGCGGGCGGTCGCGGCACGGGCGGCCGCATCGACCTTGGCGCCGACTTCCTGGCCGACGGCCAGCTTGCCGGTCTTGACGACGCCGTGGTGACCGAACACGGCCGCCTGGATCTTCAGGGTGTCCTCGACGGCAAAAATACCGCCGCCGCCCTTCAGTTCGCCGCGGTCGCCGACCTGGCCGCCAGACTCGGCGTAGAACGGGGTCTGGTCGAGGACGACGACGCCGAGGTCGCCTTCGGCGAGTTCATTGACCGCCGCGCCGTCCTTGTACAGCGCCAGCACCCTGGCCTTGGCTTCGAGCGCCGCGTAGCCGTGGAAGGCGGTCTCGGCGCCGGCGTAGTCGAGGTTGGTCGCCATCTTGAACTTGCCGGCGGCTCGCGCCTGTTCCTTCTGGCGGGCCATTGCCGCATCGAAGGCGGCGGCATCGACGGTGACGCTGCGCTCGCGGCAGATGTCGGCGGTCAGGTCGAGCGGGAAACCGTAGGTGTCGTGCAGCTTGAAGGCGGTCTCGCCGTTGAACACGGTGACGCCCTTGTCGGCCATCGCCGCCAGTTCGCCCTCGAGGATTTCCATGCCGTTCTCGATGGTCGCGAAGAAGCGGTCTTCCTCCTGCTTCAGCGTCGCCATGACCTTGGCCTGGTGTTCCTTCAGTTCCGGATAGGCGTCGCCCATCTCGGCGACGAGGTCGGGCACGATCTTGTGGAAGAAGGCGGCGCGGGCGCCGAGCTTGTAGCCATGGCGGATGGCGCGGCGGATGATGCGGCGCAGCACGTAGCCGCGGCCCTCGTTGCCGGGGATGACGCCGTCGGCGAGCAGGAAGGAGCAGGCGCGGACGTGGTCGGCCAAGACCTTCAGCGACGGGCTGTTCATATCGGCGTCACTGGTTTCGCGGGCGGCGGCCTTCAACAGGGCCTGGAACAGGTCGATCTCGTAGTTGGCATGAACGCCCTGGAGCACCGCCGAGATGCGCTCGAGGCCCATGCCGGTGTCGACCGAGGGTTTGGGCAACGGGTGCATGACGCCGGCCTCATCGCGATTGAACTGCATGAAGACGTTGTTCCAGATCTCGATGAAGCGGTCGCCGTCTTCCTCCGGCGATCCCGGGGGGCCGCCCCAGTGCTTTTCGCCGTGGTCGTAGAAGATCTCGGTGCACGGGCCGCAGGGTCCGGTGTCGCCCATCATCCAGAAGTTGTCGGAAGCGTAGCGGGCGCCCTTGTTGTCGCCGATGCGGATAACGCGCTCGGCCGGGACGCCGACTTCCTTGGTCCAGATGTCGTAGGCCTCGTCGTCCTCGGCGTACACCGTGACCGTCAGCTTGTCCTTGGGCAGCTTGTAGACCTCGGTCAAGAGTTCCCAGGCGTAGGTGATGGCGTCGCGCTTGAAATAGTCGCCGAAGCTGAAGTTGCCGAGCATCTCGAAGAAGGTGTGGTGGCGGGCGGTGTAGCCGACGTTCTCGAGGTCGTTGTGCTTGCCGCCGGCGCGCACGCATTTCTGCGAGGTGGTGGCGCGGCTGTAGGGACGCTTGTCGAAACCGAGGAACACGTCCTTGAACTGGTTCATCCCGGCATTGGTGAACAGCAGGGTCGGATCGTCATGCGGCACCAGCGAACTGGAGGCGACAATCTGATGGCCTTTGGAAGCGAAGAAGTCGAGAAACTGCTGGCGGATTTCGGAGCTTTTCATGAACGGGCGGCCTCAAAGGCTGGGGAATTCGAAACCTTCGATTTTAAAAGAAAAACCCGCCGGACGGCGGGTTTTGCTGGGCGCGCGCGGCGGACCTCAGGCGCCGGCCTCGCCGACGAACAGGTCGAGGCGATCGGTGAAGAAGCCGGCCATGCCGCGCTGGCGCAGCGTGCTCGCCTGCTCCGGCGCGTTGACCGTATAGCCGATCACCGGCACGGCGCAGGCCGCGGCTTCCTGCAACACGCCGTCGTCGACTAGGGCGGCGTCGCAATGCAGCGCACTGGCCTGGACCTCGAC
Organism: Azonexus sp.; assembly: GCA_036376995.1. Taxonomy (GTDB): domain Bacteria; phylum Pseudomonadota; class Gammaproteobacteria; order Burkholderiales; family Rhodocyclaceae; genus Azonexus. The sequence continues at coordinate 2,594 of DASUZG010000144.1, forward strand.
GTAGAAATCATGCCAGTCGGCCGGCACGATCTCGAACAGCACGCTGCGCCGCAGCCGGGGCGCCAGGTCGCGGGCGAGGACAATGGCTTCGGGCACGAAGGAGGACAGCAGCACCTGCGCCGGCGCCTGCCGCCAGAGGTCGGCAGCCAGCCGGGCGACGACGCCGGCGGTGGCGAGTTCATGGCCGGCCGCCGGCTTGATCTCGACATTGGCCGCGAGTCCGAGTTCGAGACAGAGCAGCGCCGCATCGACGAAGCGGGGAATACGCTCGCCGTTACCGGCATCGAGCGCGAACAGCTCGCGATCGCCGGTGTCGCAGACACGGCCGCGACCGTCGGTGGTGCGCTCCAGCGTTTCGTCGTGGATCAGGACCGGCGTCCCGTCGGCGCTCAGCATGACGTCGAACTCGACGGCCCGGAAGCCCATCCGGGCCGCCAGCCGGATGCCGGCCAGCGTATTTTCCGGGGCCAGCGAGCCGCCACCGCGGTGGGCGATCCAGCGCGGCAGCGGCGATTGCATCAGAAGGGCTGCGCCTTCTTCAGGGCCGGCTGCGCCCCGATGATGCCGTTGCCGCGGCTGACCGAGGTGTCGAGCGCAGCCTTGGCCGGCTTGCGGTCGGCCCAGACAGCCTCCAGTTCCTCGTTGGCGATCAGCGACACCGGCGCGATGTTGGCGATGCGCATCGCCGTCTGCGCGCCGTTGCCCTTCAGCGAGGTGTAGGCGATTTCCAGCGTGCGGTCGTCGTCGCGCAGCAGGGTGCTGCGGGCGGCAGCGCGGGCGGCGGCGGTCACCGGCAGGCCGCCGTAGCGGCGCACGATCTCGACCTGGACTTCCGGCGACAGCAGGTAGGCGACGAACTTGGCAGCGGCCTTGTACTCGGCCGCCGAGCGGCCGGCACCGACCCACAGCGAGGCGCCGTCGGCCAGCGTGCTCTGGCGGCCGCCATAGACGTCGTCGTGATGCGGCAGCGGCGCGACACCCAGCTCGACGCCGCGGGCCTCCTTGAAATCGGCATGTTCGCGGGAATCGGTGGTGATCATCGCGCACTGGCCTTCGTTGAACTTGCCGCTGGCTTCGTCGCGGCGGCCGAACAGGTGGAAATAGCCGGCCTTGGTCCACGTCGCCATCATCGCGATGTGCTTGACCTGCGGCAGGCCGTTGAAACTCAGCTGGCCCTTGTCGGAAGTGGCCGGCACGCCGGACAGCGCGCTGACGTTGTCGACGTGCACCCAGACCGGCCACGACGACGTATACGGGCAGCTGTAGCCGGCTTCCTGCAGCTTGTCGAGCACGCCCTGCATTTCGAACCAGGTGGCCGGCGCCCGCTCGGGATCGAGGCCGGCCTTGCGGAAGGCGTTCTTGTTGTAGAACAGCACCGGCGTCGAATAGACCAGCGGCAGCGCCACCAGGCGGCCCTTGCCATCGACGACACCGGCCTTCAGGTCCTTGGAGATGTCGTCGTAATTCAGCTTGTGGCCGGCCTTGGCCATCATCTGGTGCAGCGGCACGAAGTGCGTCGACTGGCTCAGCACGTCGCCGAACTCGGCGCGGCGCACCAGGTTCAGGATGGCCGGCTTGCTGCCTTTCTCGAAGGCCCGCAGGGTCAGAGTGGTGTCGTTTTCCTTGTTAAAGCGGTCGACCACCGCCTGCAGCTTCTCTTCGGCCTGCGGCCCGAGGTTGTGGGCCAGTTCCAGCGTGACCGGCTCGACCGGCTTGGCGGCGGGCTTGGCGGCATGAACGGGGGCGATCAGGGCGGCGCCGAGGGCGGCGGCGAAATAGGCGGACAGTCTCAAGTCGGATACTCCGGTAACGCGTGCAAACGACCATTATAGCCCTCCCGGGCGCCCGCTGCTTTCGCCATATCTTCTTGAATGTGCGAGAATTCATGACATGACCAAGCGCTCCCTACTCATCGCCGCGGCCGTCCTGGCGCTTGCCGGCTGCGACCAGATCAACCAGAAGCTCGGCCTCGAAGATCCCGTCAAGAAGGAAGCCCGGACCGAAGCCGAAGCCAAGGCCGTGGGCAGTGCCTGCCGCCACTCCGGGCGGGCCATCGAAGACTGCTACGCGATCTACGCCTGGCTGCCCAAGGCGGGGGTCTATGCCGGCTGGCGGGAAATGGACGAGTACATGCGCGAGAACAAGATCGAGACGATCGCGCCGCAACTGCCGCCGGCCGAGCCGCCCGGCGCCAAGAAGCGCAAACCGGCGGCAGCGCCGGAAGCGAACGCCGGTGCGGCAGCACCGGCCAACGGGGACAAGCCGGCCGCCGACAACGGCGCCGAGAAGAAGTGAATATCCGCCGGCGGTTGCCGGCCCGGCCCCCGACAGCCATGACCGGGGCGCCCTGCTCCGGCGACAGCGCGGCAACGCACCGGACGATGCCCGGCATTCCGGCCAAGGTCCGCTGATGCGCCGCTTCCTGCTGCCGGCGGTGCTGTTCCTCCTGCTCGGTCTGGCCACCGAGTGGGCGGTACGCGAAATCGACCTGCGCGCCCGCAGCGAGCAACAGGCGGCGACGCTGACCAAGGGCAGCGCCATCCGCGCCGTGCTCGAATCCGAACTGAGCAGCAGCATCTACCTGGCCAGCGGCATCGAGTCCTACATCGTCGCCCGCAAGGGGCAGCTAGACAGCCACGAAATCATCGACATGCTGACCCTGATCCATCGCCAGGGCCGGCACTTCCGCAACATCGGCATCGCTCCCGGCAACCGCCTGCGCTACATCGTGCCGCGCGCCGGCAACGAAGCGGCGATCGGCCTCTACTACCCGGACAACGCCGAGCAATGGCCGGCCGTCGAACGCACCATCCGCGAACGCCGCTCCTTCCTGGCCGGCCCGGTCAAGCTGGTGCAGGGCGGCACGGCCCTGATCTATCGCACCCCGGTCTATCTCGACGACCGCTACTGGGGGCTGATCAGCACCGTGATCGATACCGACAGCCTGTTCGCCGCGCTGCTGCCGCTGACCGTCGACGACGGCGTGCGCCTGGCCCTGCGCGGACGCGACGCGCGTGGCGCCGACGGCGAGATTTTCTACGGCGACCCGCAGTTGTTCACCGCCGGTTCGCTGCTGATGGATATCCGCGTCCCTGGCGGCAACTGGCAAATGGCCATGGCCCTGCCGCCGCGCCCGATGCTGCCGCAGCATTTCGGCCGCCTGCTCGGCTGGCTGCTGGCGGCTGCCTTCGCCGGCCTGCTGCACGGCCTGCTGCGCTCGCTGCAGCACCAGTCGCGCCTGGCGGCCGAGCGCCAGCAGATGCTGGAGAACCTGCAACTCGCCCAGGAAGACCTGCGCCACCATCACGACGAGCTGGAAGGCATCGTCCGCCTGCGCACCGGCGAACTGATCCGGGCCAAGGAAGCGGCCGAGTCGGCGAACCGGGCGAAAAGCGCCTTCATCGCCAACATGAGCCACGAGATCCGGACGCCGATGAATGCCGTGATCGGCCTGACCCACGTGCTGCAGCGCAGCGATCCGCGCCCCGACCAGCGCGCCCGGCTGGACAAGATCATCAATGCCGCCGACCACCTGCTGGCCATCCTCAACGACATTCTCGACCTGTCGAAAATCGAGGCCGGCAAGCTCGAACTGCACCGCGGCGAAGTGCATGCCGCCGCGCTGCAAGGCCGCCTCGAAGCGCTGTTCGGCGAACAGGCGCGGACCAAGGGCCTGACCCTGCGCATCGACTTCAGCGCCGTGCCCGCCTGCCTGACCGGTGACGCGACGCGCACCGGCCAGCTGCTGATCAACTACGTCAGCAATGCCATCAAGTTCACCGAACGCGGCGGCGTCACCGTCGAGGCGGCCGTCGTCGCCACCACGGCCGATACGCTGACGCTGCGCTTCACCGTCAGCGACAGCGGCGTCGGCCTGCGTGCCGATGAAGCCGGGCGCGTCTTCGAGGCCTTCGAGCAGGCCGACAACTCGCCCACCCGCCAGCATGGCGGCACCGGCCTCGGGCTGGCCATCAACCGCCGGCTGGCCGCGCTGATGGGCGGCGAGACCGGCGTCGACAGCACCCCCGGCGTCGGCAGCCGGTTCTGGTTCACCGCCCGCTTCGGCCTACCGGAGTTGCCGGCCACCCGCCACGAAAGCGCATCGCGGCCGGCCGACACGCTGCTCGCCGACCGCTACGGCGGCCAGCGCATCCTGGTCGTCGACGACAACCCGATCAATCGCGACGTGGCGACCGAACTGCTCGAAGGTGTCGGCTTCTGCGTCGATAGCGCGGCCAACGGGCTGGAAAGCGTCGACCTGGCCGGGCGCAACGAATACGCGGCAATCCTGATGGACGTCCAGATGCCGCTCATGGACGGCCTGGAAGCCACCCGGCGCATCCGCCGGCTGCCCGGCGGTGCCCGCCTGCCGATCCTGGCGATGACCGCCAACGCCTACGACGAGGACCGCGACGCCTGTCTGGCGGCCGGCATGGACGACCATCTCGGCAAGCCGGTCGATCCCGAGGTGCTGTACAGCCGTTTGCTGCACTGGCTGGAGCGGACGCCCGCCCCTGAACCCTGCGCGACCGGGGTATAATCCGCGCCATGTCTGAAATCAATACCTTAGCCGGCACCGATGCCGGCACTCCTGCTGCCGAGGCGGCTCCCGAAATCACCTTCGCCGATCTCGGCCTCGCGCCGGAACTGTTGCGCGCCGTCACCGACGAAGGCTACACCCGGCCGACCCCGATCCAGGCCAAGGCCATTCCGCTGGTCATCAGCGGCAAGGACATCATGGGCGGGGCGCAGACCGGCACCGGCAAGACCGCCGCCTTCACGCTGCCGATCCTGCAGCGCATCCTGCCGTTCGCCAGCAGCAGCCCGTCGCCGGCCAAGCATCCGGTGCGCGCGCTGATCCTCGCGCCGACCCGCGAACTGGCGATCCAGGTGTTCGAATCGGTCAAGTCCTACAGCAAGCACACGCCGATCCGCGCCATGTGCGCCTTCGGCGGCGTCGACATCAAGCCGCAGATCGCCGAACTGAAGAAGGGCGTCGAGATCCTCGTCGCCACGCCGGGGCGGCTCCTCGACCACGTCGAGAACAAGAGCGTCAGCTTCAACTCGGTGCAGGCCCTGGTCCTCGACGAAGCCGACCGCATGCTCGACATGGGCTTCATCCCCGACGTCACCCGCATCCTCAAGATGCTGCCGGCGCAGCGCCAGAGCCTGCTGTTCTCGGCCACTTTCTCGGAAGAGATCAAGAAGCTCGCCGACACCATGCTGCAGTCGCCGGTGCTGGTCGAGGTCGCGCGCCGCAACCAGGTTTCCGAGACGATCACCCACCGCGTCCATCCGGTTTCCGAATGGGGCAAGCGCGGCCTGCTGACCAAGCTGTTGAAATCCGGCGAGATCCGCCAGTGCATCGTCTTCATGCGCACCAAGCAGGGCTGCTCGCGCCTGACCCGCGAACTGCAGCGGGCCGGCATCAAGGCCGACGCGATCCACGGCGACAAGAGCCAGATCGACCGGATCAAGGCACTCGACGCCTTCAAGGGCGGCGAGACGCATGCGCTGATCGCCACCGACGTCGCCGCCCGCGGCCTCGATGTGGACGACCTGCCCTACGTGATCAACTACGAGCTGCCGCATACGCCGGAAGACTACGTGCACCGCATCGGCCGTACTGGCCGCGCCGGCAAGATGGGCAACGCCATCTCGCTGGTCAGCGCGCACGAAGTCGGCTACCTGGTCGATATCGAAAAGCTGATCAAGCGGCCGATCGAACAGGTCGAAGTGGCCGGCTTCGAGCCGGAACCGGAATACGAATACCCGCCGGGCAACAAGCGCAAGCGCAGCGCCGCGCCGGTCAAGGCGCCGGTGGCCCAGCGCCCGGAACGCGGCGAACGGTACGAGCGCGGCGAACGCAGTGACCGCGCCGAGCGCCGCCCGCCGCGGCGCAACCCGATGATTGCCGCCGACGGCTTCGACTTCAGCAAGCCCTACGAGGAAACCACGCCGCGCGGTGACGTGCCGGATTCGCCGCAGGCCCCGCTCAAGGCCGAGCCGCACAAGCCGCGCAAGGTGGTCGCCGCCCTGCTCGGCGGCCTCGGCCGCAAGTAAGCCGCCCGCCAAGCGCCAACAAAAAACGCCCGACCGGGCGTTTTTTTTATTGGCTCAGACCCGCGGCCGGGCGACGAATCCCGGCGGTGGCGCCGGCTTGGCCGGAGCCACCGCCTCGACCAGTTTGATGATGGCCAGCGACAGATTGTCGCCGCTGCCGCCGGCGCGCTGGCGGGCCGCGTCGATCAGCAGTTCGCAGGCCCGGCGCGCCGAATTGTCGGCGATCAGCTTCGCCAGCTCGACATCGTCGAAATACGCCCAGAGGCCGTCCGAGCAGAGCAGGAAGGCATCGCCGGCAACCATGTCGGCCGACTCGGAGAAATCGAATTTCGGCTCCTCCTGGCCGCCCAGCGATGTCAGCAGCACGTTGCGGTTGGGGTGGGTCAGTGCCTGCTCCGATGTGATGCGGCCGGTGGCGACCAGATGTTCGACGTAGGAATGATCGACCGAGCGGTGCACCAGCTGCAGGCCGCGAAAATGGTACAGGCGGCTGTCGCCGCAGTGCGCCCAGGTCACCTTGCCCGGCTGCAGGAGCAGCATCACGACGGTGCTGTGCGGGTCCTTCTCGTTGATGAAGCGCGACGCCTTGATCATGGTGTGCGCCTCGCGCATGCTGTTTTCCAGCATGCAGCGCGGGCTTTCGTCTTCCGGCGCGAAATGGTCGAGGTTGGTCTTCGCGGTATGGATCACCTGCTCGGCGGCCAGCGACCCGCCGGTGTGGCCGCCCATGCCGTCGGCGACGACGGCCAGGGCCACGCCCCGCTTGCGGGCATGGGGCAGGATGGCGACCCGGTCCTGCTGTTCCTTACGATCCCCCTGATGCTGCGCGGCACAGGCATCGATTGCTATCGGCATTCCCTCTCCTTTACGCCGGAAAGGTTATCACGAAAGCCCGAAGCGCCGCGCACCACCCTGTCATCAGGCCAGGCGGGCAGCGGTCGCTCAGGCCGTGGCCTCGTCGAGCAGTTCGATCCAGTGCCGCACCGGCAGCAGACTGCCGGCCTGCAGATGGACCAGGCAGCCGATGTTGGCGGTAGCCACCAGGGCCGGGCCGCCGGCATGCAATGCGCTCAGCTTGTTGCGGCGCAGGCGCTGCGCCAGCTCCGGCTGGAGCAGCGCGTAGGAGCCGGCCGAGCCGCAGCACAGGTGGCTGTCGGCAACCGGCGTCAGCTCGTAGCCGGCAGCCGTCAGCAGCGTTTCGACGACGCCGCGGATCTTCAGGCCGTGCTGCAGCGTGCACGGCGAGTGGAAAGCCAGGCGGCCGCGCGCCGCCGGCTTGAGCAGCGGACGCAGGCGCTCGCCCTCGGCGGCGACGATCTCGGCCGGATCGCGGCACAGGGCGCTGATGCGTGCCGCCTTGCCGGCATAGTCCGGGTCGTCGGCCAGGATATGGCCATAGTCGCGGACCTGCACGCCGCAGCCGGAGGCGGTGACGACGATGGCTTCCACGGCCGGGCCGGCGGCAGCCTCGACATGCGGCCACCAGGCGTCGATGTTGCGCCGCATGTCGTCGCGCGCCGCCGCGTCGCTCAGGTGATGGCGGACGGCGCCGCAGCAGCCGGCCTTCGTTTCCGTGAACAGTTCGATGCCCAGACGGTCGAGCAGGCGCGCCGTCGCCGCGTTGATGTTGGGCGCCAGCGCTGGCTGCACGCAGCCGGCCAGCACCAGCATGCGTCGCGCCAGGCCGCGCGGTGCCGGCCACGGCCCGGCGGTGGCCGGCTGCGGCGGCAGCTTGTCGGCCAGGCTGCCCGGCAGCAGCGGGCGCATCGCGCGGCCAATGCCGACGGCCAGCGAAAACAGTTGCGGCCGCGGCACCACCGCCTTCAGCAGCGCGCGCGGCAGCGCTTCGCCCAGCGGGCGCGGCACCCGGCTCTCGATCACTGCGCGCCCGACATCGAGCAGATGGCCGTACTCGACGCCCGACGGGCAGGTCGTCTCGCAGGCGCGGCAGGTCAGGCAGCGGTCCAGGTGCAGGCGGGTCTTCGCGCTGGGCTCCTTGCCTTCGAGCACCTGCTTGATCAGGTATATACGTCCGCGCGGGCCGTCCAGTTCGTCGCCGAGCAGCTGGTAGGTGGGACAGGTAGCGGTGCAGAAGCCGCAGTGCACGCACTTGCGCAGGATTTCCTCGGCCACCTTGCCGGCCTGGGTGTCGCGGATGAAATCGGCGAGCCGGGTATCCATCAGAACTCCGCGTAGAGGCGACCGGGGTTGAGGATGCCGCGCGGGTCGAACGCCTTCTTCAGCCGCCGATGCAGCGCCAGCAGCCCCGGCGACAGCGGCGCAAAGGCGCCTTCCAGGCAGCGCAGCGATTCGGGCGCCCGGTACAGCACGGCATGGCCGCCGCCCGCCGTCGCGGCAGCGCGGAGCGCGGCCGGCTCGGCGTCGGTCGCATACCAGCGCAGGCCACCGCCCCATTCGATGGCGCGCAATCCGTCGAGGGCCAGCGGTGCGGCCGTGGACGGTACGGCCAGGCGCCACAGCGTCGGCGCCGCATAGGCCACGTGCGTCTGCTCGCGCACCGTCTGCCACCAGGCTTCATCCCCCTCCACTTCCTTGCCGCCGAGCTGGCGGCAGGCGGCGGCCACCGCCGCCCCGGCGCCGGACAGGCGCAGCCGCAGCCGGCCGTCCTGCCAGAACGACGCCGACAGCGGCAGCGGCTGGCCGCCCCAGGCATTCAGCCGGCGCAGCGCGTCCGCCTCGTCGCAGGTGAATTCCAGCGTCGTCTCGGCGACCGGGCGCGGCAATACCTTGAGCGTCGCCGCGGCAATCACGCCGAGCGTGCCCAGGCTGCCGGCGATGAAACGCGAAACGTCGTAGCCGGCCACGTTCTTCATCACCTGGCCGCCGAAGTCGAGCACCTGGCCGCTGCCGTCGATGAGCTTTACGCCGAGCACGAAATCGCGCACCGCCCCGGCCTGCTGCCGGCGCGGCCCGGAGAGGCCGGCGGCAACGGCGCCACCGAGCGTCGCGCCGGAAAAATGCGGCGGCTCGAAGGCCAGCATCTGGCCGTGTTCGGCCAGCGCCGCCTCGATCTCGGCCAGCGGCGTGCCGGCCTTGGCGGTCAGGTACAGCTCGGTCGGCTCGTAGGCGACGATGCCGCGATGACCGGACAGGTCGAGCACGTCGCCGGCCAGCAGGCTGCCGTAGAAATCCTTGCTGCCGGCGCCGCGCAGGCGCAGCGGCGCGTGGCTGTCGTGGGCGCTGCGGACGGCGGCGACGATATCCTCAAGCTCCATCAGAAACGCTCCAGTTCCGGGAACTTCAGTTCGCCGCGATGCACGTGCATGCGCCCGTATTCGGCGCAGCGGTGCAGGCTCGGCACGGCCTTGCCGGGATTGAGCAGGCCCCGCTCGTCGAAAGCAGCCTTCAGCCGGCGGAAGGCATCGAGCTCCGGCGTCGCGTACTGGACGCACATCTGGTTGATCTTCTCGATGCCGACGCCATGCTCGCCGGTGATCGAACCGCCGAGCGCCACCGACAACTCCAGGATCTCGGCGCCGAAGGCCTCGGCCTTGTCCCAGTCGCCCGGCTGCGCGGTGTCGTACATGATCAGCGGGTGCAGGTTGCCGTCGCCGGCATGGAAGACGTTGGCGCAGCGCAGGCCGTACTTGCGCTCCATGGCGGCGATGGCCGACAGCATCTCGGCCAGGCGTTTACGCGGAATGGTGCCGTCCATGCAGTAGTAGTCTGGCGTGATCCGGCCGACCGCCGGGAAGGCCGCCTTGCGCCCGGCCCAGAAGCGCAGGCGCTCGGCTTCGGATTGCGAGACGCGCACCTCGCTGGCACCGGCGGCGGTCAGCACGGCGGTGACGCGGGCGATTTCCTCGGCCACCTCGGCCGGCGTGCCGTCCGCTTCGCAGAGCAGGATGGCTTCCGCCGACAGGTCGTAGCCGGCCTTGACGAAGGGCTCGACGGCGGCGGTCGCGGCCTTGTCCATCATTTCCAGGCCGGCCGGAATGATGCCGGCGGCAATGATCGCCGCCACCGCCTCGCCGGCCTTGGCGACGTCGGCGAAGGACGCCATCACCACCTGCGCCAGTTCCGGCTTCGGCACCAGTTTCACGGTCACCTCGGTGACCACGCCGAGCAGGCCTTCGGAGCCGATCAGCAGGGCCAGCAGGTCGTAGCCGGGCGCATCCGGCGCTTCGCCGCCGATCTCGAACACTTCGCCCTCGATGCTGACCACCCGGATGCGCAGCACGTTATGGACGGTCAGGCCGTATTTCAGGCAATGCACGCCGCCCGAGTTCTCGGCGACATTGCCGCCCAGCGTGCAGGCGATCTGCGACGAGGGATCGGGCGCGTAATAGAGGCCGAACGGCGCCGCCGCTTCCGACACCGCGAGGTTGCGCACGCCGGGTTGGACCACCGCCAGCCGGGCCTCGCGATCCACGCGCAGGATCCTGTTGAAGCGCGCGAGGGAAAGCACGACGCCTTGGGCATGCGGCATCGCCCCGCCGGACAGGCCGGTACCGGCGCCGCGGGCGACCACCGGCACGCCAAGCTGGTGGCAGTTGCGCAACACGTCGATGACCTGGCCTTCGGATTCCGGCAGGCAGACGGCCAGCGGCAGTTCGCGAAAGGCGGTGAGGCCGTCGCACTCGTAGGGCCGCAGGTCTTCTTCGGCGCTCAGCAGGCAATGCGGCGGCAACACCAGCTGCAGGCGCTGCAGCAGACTGGCGCGATCGGTCGCGAAGCGGCTCTCGGCAATGTCCATCAGCGCATTCTAGACCGATGGCGCGAAGACGAACATCGGCGGCGCCGGCCCCCGATCAGGCGAGCAGGATGGCCCGGAAATCGTTGACGTTGGTCCGCGTCGGGCCGGTCACCAGCAGGTCGTTGAGACCGGCGAAGAAGCCCCAGGCGTCGTTGCCGGCCAGATGGGCGGCGGCGTCGAGACCGCGCACACGAGCCCGGGCCAGCGTGTCCGGGGCGACGAAGGCGCCGGCGTTGTCCTCGCTGCCGTCGATGCCGTCGGTGTCGGCGGCCAGCGCGTGGATGCCCGGCGCGCCGTCGAGCGCCAGCGCCAGGGCGAGCAGGAATTCGGTATTGCGCCCGCCGCGGCCGTTGCCGCGCACGGTCACCGTCATCTCGCCACCGGAAAGCAGCACGCACGGCCCCTGCCCACAGGCGGCCAGCGCCTGCCGCGCCATGTCGGCGGCCACGGCGCGCGCCTCGCCTTCGATGGCGTTGCCCAGCACGATCGGCGTCAGGCCCAGGCGGCGCGCTTCCTCGGCCGCCGCGTCGAGCATCTGCCGTGGACTGGCGATCAGGCGGTAGTTGCTGGCGGCCAGGCGCGGGTCGCCGGGCTTCGGCGTCTCCAGTTCGCCGGCCGCCAGCCGGCGGCGCAGCTCGGCATCCACATTGATGCCGTAGCGGTCGAGAATGGCTAGCGCCTCGGCCGCCGTGCTCGGATCGGCCACCGTCGGACCGGAGGCGATCACCGCCGGGTCGTCGCCGGGCACGTCGGAAATGGCCAGGGTCAATACGGGCGCCGGCCACGCCGCGGCGGCCAGGCGCCCGCCCTTGATCGCCGACAGGTGCTTGCGCACGCAGTTGATCTCGCCGATTGGCGCGCCGCACTTCAGGAGCGCCGAAGTCAGCGCCCGCTTGCCGGAAAGCGTCAGGCCCTCGGCCGGCGCCGCCAAGAGCGCCGAGCCGCCGCCGGAAATCAAGGCCAGCACGCGGTCGGCGGCCGACAGGCCGGACACCCGTTGCAGGATACGCTGCGCCGCCGCCTCGCCGGCCGCGTCAGGCACCGGATGCGCGGCCTCGACGATCTCGATGCGCCGGCACGGCACGCCGTGGCCATAGCGGGTGACGACCAGGCCGTCGAGCGGCCCCGACCAGTAGTCCTCGACCGCCCGCGCCATGGCCGCCGACGCCTTGCCGGCGCCGATCACGACCAGCCGCCCGCCGTCGTCCGGCGGCAGTTGCGGCGGCACGCACAGGGCCGGATCGGCGGCGGCGATGGCCGCACCGAACAGGCGGCGCAGGATGTCTTGCGGGTTCATTACGGCCTCCAGCCGAGGCCGGCCTCGGTCGTCGTCAAGGGCTTGTATTCGCAACCGATCCAGCCGGCGTAGCCAAGCCGGTCGAGCAGGTCGAACAGGTAGGGATA
>DASUZG010000145.1:0-10782 GCA_036376995.1 Azonexus sp.
CGGGTGAGTTTCTGACCGCATTGGTCGGCCGTTTTCGATTGATCCAACCTATCGTCCCTATTGAGCAAATTGGATAGAAACCGGCATTTGCAGGAACTATGCTGAGCACAGAGATTTCCTGGATCTACTTTCAAACAGAGGAGGAGTCATCATGAGCAGCAACGAAAGCAAATGCCCGTTCCATGGTGGAAAAGCCACGGCCGGCAGCCAGTCGAACCGCGACTGGTGGCCGAACCAGCTGAACCTGAACATCCTGCACCAGCACGCGCCGGCTTCCAGCCCGTTGGGCGAGGGCTTCGATTACGCAGAGGAATTCAAGAAACTCGACCTTGCCGCGGTCAAGAAGGACCTGACGGCACTCATGACCACCTCACAGGACTGGTGGCCCGCCGACTGGGGCCACTACGGCGGCCTCTTCATCCGCATGGCCTGGCACAGCGCCGGCACCTATCGTACGGCCGACGGCCGCGGTGGCGGCGGCACCGGCAACCAGCGCTTCGCGCCGGTCAACAGCTGGCCCGACAACGGCAACCTCGACAAGGCGCGTCGTCTGCTGTGGCCGATCAAGCAGAAGTACGGCAACCGGATTTCCTGGGCCGACCTGATGATCCTGGCCGGCAACGTGGCGCTCGAATCGATGGGCTTCAAGACCTTCGGCTTTGGCGGCGGCCGCGCCGACATCTGGCAGCCGGAAGAGGATATCTACTGGGGCAAGGAAACCACCTGGCTGGGCGACGAGCGCTATTCCGGCGAGCGCCAATTGGAAAACCCGCTGGCCGCCGTGCAGATGGGCCTCATCTACGTCAATCCGGAAGGCCCCAACGGCAATCCCGACCCGGTGGCGTCAGGCCGCGACGTGCGTGAAACCTTCGCCCGCATGGCCATGGGCGACGAGGAAACGGTGGCCCTGACCGCCGGCGGCCATACTTTCGGCAAGGCGCATGGTGCCGGCGATACGGCGCTGGTCGGCCCCGAGCCGGAAGGCGCGCCGCTCGAAGCACAGGGTCTGGGCTGGATCAACAAGTTCGGCAGCGGCAAGGGCGTGCATACCACCACCAGCGGCATCGAGGGCGCTTGGAAGCCGAATCCGACGAAATGGGACAACGGTTACTTCGACATGCTGTTCGGCTACGAGTGGGAACTGGTCCGGAGCCCGGCCGGCGCCCAGCAGTGGGTGGCCAAGAACTGCCGGCCGGAGCACATGATTCCGGACGCCCACGACCCGGCGAAGAAGCATCCGCCGATGATGACCACGGCCGACCTGTCGCTGCGCTTCGACCCGATCTACGAGCCGATCGCCCGGCGCTTCCACAAGGATCCGCAAGCTTTCGCCGACGCCTTCGCCCGCGCCTGGTTCAAGCTCACGCACCGCGACATGGGGCCGAAGGCGCTCTACCTCGGCCCGGAAGTGCCGGCTGAAGACCTGATCTGGCAAGACCCGATTCCGGCCGTCGACCATCCGCTGATCGATGCCGCCGACATCGCCGACCTCAAGGCGAAGATTCAGGCGACGGGCCTCTCGGTGGCCGAACTGGTTTCGACCACCTGGGCCTCGGCCTCCACCTTCCGCGGTTCGGACAAGCGCGGCGGGGCCAACGGCGCACGTGTTCGCCTGGCACCGCAGAAAGAGTGGGAAGTCAATCAGCCGGCGCAACTGGCCAAGGTGCTGGCGGCGCTCGAAGGCATCCAGAAGGCGTTCAACGCCGCCCAGTCGGGCGACAAGAAAGTTTCGCTGGCCGACCTGATCGTACTCGGCGGCTGTGCCGCGGTCGAAGCCGCCGCCAAGGACGGCGGCTATGCGGTGACGGTACCGTTCGCACCGGGCCGCGCCGATGCCTCGCAGGCGCAGACCGACGTCGCCTCGTTCGCGCCGCTCGAACCGCAGGCCGACGGCTTCCGCAACTACCAGCAGAAGACCTACGCCGTGCCGGCCGAGGAACTGCTGGTGGATCGTGCCCAGCTGCTGACCCTGAGCGCGCCGGAAATGACCGTGCTGGTCGGCGGCCTGCGCGTGCTCGGCGCCAATGCCGGGCAGTCGAAGGAGGGCGTGTTCACCCGCCGGCCCGGCGCGCTGAGCAACGATTTCTTCGTCAATCTGCTCGACATGGGGACGGTGTGGACGCCGACTTCGGAAGCCGCCCAGAGCTTCGAAGGGCGCGACCGCAAGAGCGGCGAAATCAAGTGGACCGCCAGCCGGGTCGACCTGGTCTTCGGCTCCAATTCGCAACTGCGCGCCCTGGCCGAGGTCTATGCCCAGGACGATGCGAAGGAGAAGTTCGTGCGCGACTTCGTCGCCGCCTGGACCAAGGTGATGAACCTCGATCGCTTCGATCTGAAGAAGTGATCCGTTAGGCGATGCGCCGGAACCTCCTGCCCGGGAGGTTTCCGGCGTGCCGTTTGCTGCGTATTAACCGGACAATGCCGCCGGCGATAGCATCGACCGGCTACTCCGGGCAGCGGCCGAAACGCACGCGGTCGCCGCCCGATTGCTTGGCCTGGTACATGGCCGAGTCGGCACGCTTCAGAATCCTGATCTGGCTGGTGTCGTTCTGGCTGAACAGGGAGACACCGATGCTGGCGGTGCAGTAGTAGTCGAAAGGCTTGCCGCCGCCGTTTTCCGCGAGGTTGATGGTCAGTCGGTAAGGTTCGGCCAGGGCATGGCGCAGCTTGTCGGCAATCTTCCGCGCCTGGTCGAGCGAATCCTTGCGCTCGACGTCGAGCTGGCCGAGCATGACGACGAACTCGTCGCCGCCGAAGCGTGCCACCGTGTCCATCTCGCGGACACAGCGTTTCAGGCGGATGGCGACCTCGATCAGCAACTGGTCGCCGGCATCGTGGCCATGGCTGTCGTTGAGCAGCTTGAAATTGTCCAGGTCGACGAAGATCAGGGCGCCGAAGGTGTTGCTGCGGGTGCTGGCGGCCAGGGCCTGGTTGAAACGGTCGTCGAACAGGCGGCGGTTGGGCAGGCCGGTCAGCGAATCGTGGAAGGCCATCTGCCGGACCTGGTCCTGCAAGCGCTTGCGCTCGGTGATGTCCTGCGAGACGACGACGACGCGGACGACGTGGCCGTGCTGATCCTTGATCACGCTGCCGCGCGATTCCATGTCGCGAATGCCGCCGTCGGCGGTCAGGAAGCGGTATTCGATCCGCTGTCCCTGGCCGGTGCGCACGGTGTCCTGGAACACCTGGCGGACATGCTCGCGGTCGTCCGGATGGATCTCGACGAAGGAATCGGTGTCATACAGGTCACGCTCGGTACCGAACAGCTGCTTGTAGGACGGGCTGTTGTAGAGGCGGCGCCCGTCGAGATCGAGTACGGCGATGAAGTCCGACAGATTCTCGGCGATCAGGTGGAAGAATTCCTTCTGCTCCTGCAGGGCCTGCTCGGCGAGCTTGTTGGCGGTGATGTCGCCGAAGGCGACGAGGCAGAGCTCCTCGCCATCGGTTTCGCTCTTGGTCGCGCAACGCAATTGGGCCCAGAACGTCATCGCATCCCTCCTGACCATGCGCAGGTCGCACCCCTGCCGTTCCGGATTTCCGGAAGGCTGCCCGGCCAGGCAATGCAACCGCGCCCGGTCTTCACCGTGAATGAAGCTGGCCAGCGCCGTGCCGACCAGTTCCGCCGCCGGCACGCCGAGCAACTCGGCGGCGGCCTGGTTGGCCTGAACAATCCGTCGGTCGCTATCGAGTGTCAGGTAGCCGACCGGAGCCCGTTCGAACAGTTCGACATAGTGCCGGTTCAGCCCTTCCTGCCCGGTAGGAGGCAGGCGCAACACGCTGTCCTGCTGCTGCTGCTCTTCCTGGCGCTGCTGGGCTACGTCGCGTCCCATGATGCTCTCCGGCCAACTGGCATGGCCTTCCGGGCCCGTGGCCCGAATGGCGTCTGCAACAGCGTGAGCATGATGGAAATCCCGGTCTTCATCGTGGTCGCTGCGCTACCGGAAGACCTCGCCAAACGGCGAGGGTTCCCCGGTGGCCTCCGTTTCCGGCGGCTTGCCGGGCTGGTCGGGACGAGTGTTCACCACCAGCTTCGGCGCGCGGCGCGGCGTGCGGTCCATCGGATCAGCTGGAGCTACATCGCCGGACGATTTCCTGCATGTCGTCCTGGCACTGGCTGAGCATCGAGTCGGTGATCGATGCATAGCTGTATTGATGGATCAGCCGTCCCATCAGGTGGTTGAACACTGCGCGTTCAACCCGCGACCAGTTCCTGACGCGTTCGGCGGGAAAGACTCCGCTGGCGCGCCGGACAAACTGCTCGTGTGTCTCATCGGGACGAAGGTTCGAGATCTCGGAATGCATGAAATCCTCCTTTGATGTGCCGATTATTGTTTTTGGGTTCTCTGTCGGGATTGGGGTCCGTCCTGCCGGTCGGCACGACCGGCGTCAGCTTTCTTATGCGCTGACTTTCTGAGCGAGTGCCGCGGTCTTGCTGCCGCGCTTGGCACCGGGAGCGGGTTGCTCGACGATCGCGAACTGCTGCTGGATCGTCGCGGCGATGGTCTTCTGCGCTTCGGAAACCTGGTTGTGCAGCAGGCGCAGGCTGTCGAGCTGGTAATCGGCAGTGGCCAGGGCGGTGTCACGGAACAGGTTGATGGCGACATGCAGGTTTTGCTGCACGGCATCGGGCAACTGCGCGGCGTCTTCGACGACGATCGGATCGGACAGCGCGCCCTTCAGTTGCAGGGTGGTGCGGCTGACGAAATCCTGGGTGTGGTCGAGGCCCAGGGCCACCAGTTCTTCATAGGCGGACAGCGCCTGCGCGAACAGGTTTTTGGAAAGATCGACGTTTTGGCTAAACGGATTCACTTGCGGGATCATCGTTGTTCTCTCTTATTTACGGAGGGAAATCCAGTACCGCCGATATGCGGGGGAACTGACCGAGACTGCAGTGTCACAGCAATGATGCATGTTGAATATCGGAACACATGCGAGGCGGTGTCGGAAAAAATCTGTCACGCTGTAGGAAAAATCCGACAGCGCGAATTGCGTTCCGCTGCCTGCTCAGCCCAGCTTGTGCTCCAGCACGTAGCGGGTCAGTTCGGCATTCGACTCCATGCCGAACTTTTCCAGGATCCGCGTCCGGTAGGTGCTGACGGTCTTGACGCTGAGCAGCAGGCTTTCGGCGATCCGGGTCAGCGCGACGCCCTTGCTGATCAGCAGCAGGACTTCCATTTCCCGCTTCGACAGCGATTCGTGTGGCGGCCGCTGGCTGCTGTTGGTGACGCCGGACAGCAGCTGCTCGGTCAGCGTCGGACTGACGTAGCGCGCGCCGGAGACGACGGTGCGGATGGCCGCCAGGATCTGCTGCGGCGGGCTGTCCTTGTTGAGGTAGCCGGAGGCGCCGGCATCGATCGCCGGCAGCGCGAATTCGCCCTCGGAGAACATGCTGAAGATCAGCACCGGCAGGCCGGGGTGGGCGCGCTTGATGCGCTTCAGCACTTCCATGCCGTTGAGGTCGGGCAGCGACATGTCGAGCAGGACCAGGTCCCACTGGCCCTGGTTGACCAGCGCCAGCGCTTCCATGCCCGACGCCGCTTCGCCGGCGATCTCGAGGTCGTCGGTGTTGGCCAGGAACTGGCGCAGGCCGCAACGCACCACGACGTGATCATCGACAATCAATATCCGCTTCATTGTTCGTATTCCCAGTCCTCTCCGCTGTTGATCAGCGGTATGCGCAGCGTCAGGCGGGTCCCGGCGCCGGGGGTGCCTGCGATGTGGAGTTGCCCACCCAGATCGCGGGCGCGTTCGAGCATGCCGATCAGGCCGAAGGATTCCAGCTTCGACTGGTTGGCTTCGGTCACGCCGATGCCATCGTCCTTGATTTCGATGGCCAGCTGTCCGGCGTCGCGCTCGATCCGGATCATCACCCGGCTGGCCCGGGCGTGCTTGGCGACGTTGGTCAGCGCCTCCTGCACGATGCGGAAGGCGGCCGTGGCGCCGTGGCGCGACAGGCCGACGTATTCCGGCAGATGCAGTTCGGTGGCGATGCCGGTCATCTGCGAGAACTGCGCCGCATACCACTTGATGGTGGCGATGAAGCCGAGCGTGTCGAGGGTCGCCGGACGCAGGTTGGCCGAAATGCGCTTGACCGTCTGCAGGGCGGTGCTGACCTGCTGCAGCACGCGGTCCAGCGCTTCGTGCTGCGGGGCCGAGGGGTCCATCGCGTCGCCGATCATCGCCAGGCCGAGCTTGACCATGGTCAGGGTGCCGCCGAGTTCGTCGTGCACCTCGCGGGCGATGGTCGCGCTCTGCTCCTCGCGCGCGCTTTCGAGGTGGGCGGCCAGGCGCTTGATGCGGCGGGCGCCGGCCAGGCGCAGTTCCTCCGACTGCTTGCGGGCGGTGATGTCCTCGTGCTTGATCACCAGGCGCAGCGGGCCGTCGCTGGGGAAGGCCGACATCCGCATGACGAACCAGCGGCGCTCCTCCGGCGAATGGCTGTCGTACTCGACCGAGAAATTCTGGTCGCCACCGGCCAGGGCGGCACGCAGCGCCGCCGCCACCTGGGCGGCGCCCGGATTGGCGAGCGCCGCCGCAGCGTCGCAGACGGCCAGGTAGTCGGCACCTTCGCACAGCTCGTCGAGATGCCCGCCATTGAACCGCGCGAATTCGCGCCAGGCCTTGTTGACGGCGACGATGCATCCGCGCTCGTCGAGCACGCACAGGGCAAAGTCGAGCGCATCGATGGTGGCCCGGGCGAAGCGTTCGGATTCCTGCAGCGCCACCGCGCGCGCCTCGGCCTCGGCAGTGCGCTGCGCCACCTGCGTTTCCAGCGAATCGTTGATCTGGCGCAGCCCGGCCTCGGCATGCTTGCGGGCGCTGATGTCGGTCAGGCTGCCGACCACCCGCTCGACCATGCCGCGGTGGTCACGGACGATATGGGCGCAGTCGGAGATGTGCAGCCAGTGACCGTCCCGGTGGCGCATGCGGTAGTCCAGCTGGACCTGGTTGCTGCGGGCCTTGCGGGCCTGCAGGATTTCCTGGCGGATGCGCGGCAAATCCTCCGGATGGACACTGTCGCGCCACCATGAGCGGCTGGCTTCGGCATCCATGCCGGCGACGCCGAAAACGCGGGAGAGGCCGCTCGACCAGTAGGTGGCACCGGATTGCCGGTTCCAGTCGTACACCACCCCGGCGACCGCCTTCATGGCCAGGCGGAAGCGTGATTCGCTGGCGGCCAGGGCGGCTGCCGAGTGCTTGAGTTCGGTGACATCCTGGGTGCTGCCGAAGCCGCCGAGCAGATTGCCGTCGGCGTCGAATTCGAGTTCGGCCCGTTCGCGCACCCAGCGGATTTCGCCGCCGACGATGATGCGGTGCTCGATGTCGTAGGGGGCACCGAGGCAGGCGGCCTGCCACGACCGGTCGACGAACTCCCGGTCCTGCGGGTGGGCGATTGCCAGGAAACTTTCGTAGGTCAGCGGCGTGCCGCGCGGAATGCCGAAGATGCGATGGTTTTCGTCCGACCACAGCAATTCGTTCTTCTGCACGTTCAGGTGCCAGCTGCCGGTCCGGGCGACGGCCTGGGCGCGGCGCAGGTCGGCTTCGCTGTCGCGCAGCGCCTGTTCCATTTGCTTGCGGACGCTGATGTCGGTCAGGTAGCCGTGCCACAGCACGCTGCCGTCCGGTTCGCGCTGCGGCACCGAATGCCCTTCCAGCCACAATTCGCCGCGCTGCGGGTGGTTGACGCGGAATTCGGCACGCCAGGGTGCCATCGCCGCCAGCGAGGCGGCGATCGACGCATCAACATGGCGGCGGTCGTCGCCGTGAATGCGCGCCAGCAGCGGGGCGGCGTCG
Source organism: Azonexus sp. (assembly GCA_036376995.1). Taxonomy (GTDB): domain Bacteria; phylum Pseudomonadota; class Gammaproteobacteria; order Burkholderiales; family Rhodocyclaceae; genus Azonexus. The sequence continues at coordinate 7,795 of DASUZG010000145.1, forward strand.
TCGCGCAGGGTCTCCGGCCGCAGCCCGAACAACTGTTCCAGCCCGGCGCTGGCGTACGGCAGGCACAGGCCGCCGTCGGGCCGCAGGCGGTAGGAGCAGATGACGCCGGGTACCGTGGCGAGGATCTTGGTCAGCCAGCCCTGCAGTTCGAGTTGCCGGCGCAGCGCCTCCTCGGACTGGCGTTGCAGCGTGATGTCCTGGACCTGGGCGATGGTGCGCAGCGCCACGCCCTGCTGGTCGCGCAGCGGGGCCGACTGGACCCGCACCCAGATGACGCGCAGATCCTTGCGCACGTAGCGCTTTTCGACGACATACAGCCCGGCGTTGCCGGTCATCGTGCGGCGAAAGCCTTCCCAGTCGCTGTCCCGGTCCTCGGGGTGGGTCAGGTCGCGGAAGGTCATGGCCTGCAGCTCGTCCTGCGAATAGCCGGTGATCTCGCACATCCGGCGATTGACCTTGAGCAGGCGCCCGGTCGCCGGGTCGGCCTCGGTGGTGCCGACCAGCGACAGCGCGAACAGCGCGCGCAGTTCGTTCTCGTCATCGACGGCAGCAGCCGTGCCGGATGCCTCAAGGCGGCGATAGACGAGCAGGGTGCCGGCCGGGCCGCCGGTGGAGGCCGGCAGCGCCAGGCACGCCAGGTCGGCATCGAACAGTTCGCCGTTGCGGTGGCGGCAGCGCATCCCGGCGCGGCTTCCCGGGGCTGGCGCTTGCGGACTGTCGGCGCCATGGAGCGCGTCGGCCGCCCGGCCGCGAATCTCCTCGGCCGAGTAGCCGAACAGGCGGGTGAACGCCGCCGACACCCGGATGATGTGTCCCTGCGAATCGAGGACGACGACGGCGTCGGCGAACAGTTCGCCGAGCTGTTCGGCGATGCTCAGCGCCGCATCGGCCAGCCGCAGGCCATCGTCACCCGGGGCGGGTGCCGATGTCCCCGTAGCGGGTGGGGTGGCTTGCTGGCTCATCAAGAAATCGCTCCTCCCGGGCACGAGGTGCCAATTCACCTCGTCCTGCGCTGTATCGGAAGGATTTGGCCGCAGCTCGCTTTGTCATGTCAAGAGCTTGGGCCGGGACGCAGGAACGCCGGCAGGGCGGGCCCCGGCCGCTCGGCGCAGCCCGGCTCGGCCTGCGGCGCGCCGGCGCGGGCGCCGATCGGCACGACGCCGGCCCAGACCGGCTGGCCGAGATCGTCGGCATCGTCCTCGACGCCCCAGTTGCGGATCTTGGCCACGGCTTCCGCCAATTGCAGGCGCAGCACCCGGGTCCCGGCCAGTTCGGCGGCGTTCGGCGAGCGCACCAGGGCTGACCGGCCGGGGCTGACATGCTCGACGAAGGCCGCGAGGACGGCTTCTTTTTCGGTCGGATCATCGACGGCGGCGAAGCGGCCGTAGATGACCACCGAGCGGAAATTCATCGAGTGGTGGAAAGCCGAGCGGGCCAGCACCAGGCCATCGAGGTGGGCGATGCTGACGGCGCATTCGGCTGCCAGCAGCGTTTGCGTCAGGCGCGAATTGTTGGCGCCATGCACGTACAGCGCCTCGCCGACGCGCCAGCAGGCGGTCGGCAGGCAATGCACGCTGCCGCCCTCGTTGAAGGCGATCTGGCAGATCAGCGCATCGTCGATGATGGCGGCGATGGTGGCGGCGTCGTAATGGCCGCGCTGCGGCTTGCGATGAATGGTGGTGCGCGGGCTGGGAGCGGTTCGGGTCATGGTGAGTCCTCCTGAAAAGTGCCGCCAGCATAAGGCCGATGTGGCACCATGGATGGAGCCAATCAAGTCGCAATCGATGGAGCCAGATGCCGCTCGCCCTTGTCCTGTCCGATTTGCAGGCGCCGCTCGCCGCCGGCGAAGCGCGCCAGCAACGCCTGTACCGCCTGCTCAAGGCCGCCATGCTCGATGGCCGCCTGCCGCCCGGCCTGCGCCTGCCGGCCTCGCGGCAGTTGGCGATCGATGCCGGCCTGGCACGCAACAGCGTGCTGTTCGCCTACCAGCAGTTGCTGGCCGAGGGCTTCCTGCTGGCCGACCGCGGTGGTACCCGGGTGGCGCCCTTGCCGCTGGCGGCCGCGCCGGGTCCGGCCCCGGGCGTGCCGCAGCCGGGCCTGCTGTCGCGGCGGGCGGCGCAGTTGCCGGCCATCGACCGCGGCGAGACGCTGCTGCCGTTCGCGCCCGGCGTCGCCGATCTCAACGCCTTTCCCTGGCATCTGTGGTCGCGTTGCCTGCAGCAGGCGTGGCGCGAAGTCAGCAGCCGCCAGCTGGCCTATGCCGAAGCCGGCGGCGAGCCGGAACTGCGCCGCTCGCTGGCCGCCTTCCTGCGCGTTCGCCGCGGCGTCGTGTGCGCCCCGGAGCAGGTCTTCATCGTCGCTGGCGGCCAGGTCGCGCTCGATGCCTGCGCCCGCCTGCTGGCCGATCCGGGCGAGACGGCCTGGCTGGAAAATCCGTGCTATCCGGCGGCGCGCAACACCATGCTGGCGGCCGGCCTGCAGGTATGCGCCGTGCCGGTCGACAATGACGGCATGGCGCCGCCGCCGGCGCTCTGGCACGAGCGGCCGCCGCGCCTGATCTACCTGACGCCGTCGCACCAGTACCCGCTAGGCAGCGTGCTCAGCCTGGAGCGCCGCCTCGACTTCCTCAACCGCCTGCAGCCGGGGCAGGGCTGGCTGATCGAGGATGACTACGACAGCGATTTCAACCATGCCCGGCCCGGCGGCCGTCCCCTGCCGGCGATCCAGGGGCTGCGCCCCGAGGCGCCGGTGATCTATGTCGGCACCTTCAGCAAGCTGCTCTATCCGGGCTTGCGCATCGCCTACATGGTGGTGCCGCGCTGGGCCGTCGGGCCGCTGGGCGGTGCCATCGCGGCGCTGTACCGGAGCGGGCAGGCCGTCGAGCAGCGGGCGCTGGCGCGCTTCATCGAAAGCGGTCAGCTGACCCGGCACGCCCGGCGCATGGCGCCGCTGTACCGCCGCCGTCAGCAGGTGCTGCGCGAGGCCTTG
>DASUZG010000146.1:0-11294 GCA_036376995.1 Azonexus sp.
TGACGGCGCGGCCGCTGACGAAATCCTTGCCGGTATTGGGATCGACCGCGCTGGCGAGCGCCGTCCTGACCTGTTGCTCAGTAAGACTCATGGGGACTCCGGTTGGAATGGGACGGGCGAATACCCGAGTGATTTTGTCCAGTATAACCCAATCCGGAGCGCGATTCAGCCGGCCTGGACAGTATCCAGGCGATAGCCCTGGCCGTAGACCGAGGTCAGCATCAGGCCGCTCTCGCCGGCCAGGCCCAGCTTCTTGCGAAGGCGACTGGCATGGGTATCGACGGTGCGCGAATCGACGCCCGGCTCACGCACCCAGATCGCCGACAGCAGTTCCTCGCGCGGCAGCACGCGGCCGACGTTGCGCAGCAGGATCACGGCGAGGTCGAATTCGCGCTGGGTCAGATCGACGTCGGAGCCGTTGAGGCGGATGCGCCGGCCGTCGAGGTCCACCTCGATGCTGCCGTAGCGCAGGGTGCTCGGCCGCTGCTGGCGGCGCCGGCGCAACAGCGACTCGATGCGGGCCATGAACTCCATGTAGCGGATCGGCTTCGGGATGTAATCGTCGGCCCCCAGGCGCAGGATGTCGGCGGCGTGCTCCTCGCCGGTGCGGGCGGTGCAGAACACCACCGGCACGTCCCAGCCGCAGTGTTCGCGGATGTGCAGCAGGACCTGCTCGCCGCTGACGTCGGGCAGCGTCCAGTCGACGATGAAGAACTCGAAGTTGCCGCCGCTGAGGGCCGCCATGAAGCTGCGGCCGTCGGCAAAAATCTCGACGTGATGACCCTCGCTTTTGAGTAGGGCCTTGAGTACCTCGGCCTGGCTGCGACTGTCCTCGATAATTGCAAAATTCATGTGTCCTCCGTCGATCCGCCAATTCTGCCGCGTGCGCGGCCGCCCGGCAACCGCCATGTGACCGGGTTTTACCATGTGAACACAATCATTTAGCTGCCGTCACAAATGGCCACCGAAGGGCTGCGGCAGGCCCGAGCGCCGGACCGGAAGGAGGCGCGGTAAAATCGCGTTTTATTTTCCAGTCCGCTCCTTCCATGCCGCGCAAAATCCTCGTCACTTCCGCCCTGCCTTATGCCAATGGCGCGATCCATCTCGGGCACCTGGTCGAATACATCCAGACCGACATCTGGGTCCGCTACCAGAAGATGGCCGGCAACGAATGCTGGTACGTCTGCGCCGACGACACGCACGGCACGCCGATCATGCTGCGCGCGGAAAAGGAAGGCATCACGCCGGAACAGCTGATCGCCCGCGTGCATGGCGAGCACTACCGCGACTTCACCGGCTTCCATGTCGGCTTCGACAACTACTACAGCACCCATTCCGAGGAAACGCGGGCCTGCGCCAACGACATCTACGGCAAGCTGAAGGCCGCCGGCCTGATCGAGACGCGCACCATCGAGCAGTACTACGACCCGGTCAAGCAGCTGTTCCTGCCCGACCGCTTCATCAAGGGCGAATGCCCGAAGTGCCACGCCAAGGACCAGTACGGCGACAACTGCGAAGTCTGCGGCGCCGCCTATGCACCAACCGCCCTGATCGAGCCGTTTTCGGCGGTGTCCGGCGCCAAGCCGGAACTGCGCACCTCCGAACATTACTTTTTCAAGCTCTCCGACCCGCGCTGCGAAGCCTTCCTGCGCCAGTACACCGGCCGCGACAACGGCGTGCTGCAGCCGGAAGCCGCCAACAAGATGCAGGAATGGCTGGGTGCGCCGGGCGAGAACAAGCTGACCGACTGGGACATCTCGCGCGACGCCCCCTATTTCGGCTTTGAGATTCCCGATGCGCCGGGCAAGTACTTCTACGTCTGGCTCGACGCACCGATCGGCTACATGGGCTCGTTCAAGAACCTGTGCGCAAAGCAGGGCCTCGATTTCGACGAGTACTTCAAGCCCGATTCGACGACCGAGCTGTACCACTTCATCGGCAAGGACATCCTCTATTTCCACGCGCTGTTCTGGCCGGCCGAACTGGCCCACGCCGGTTTCCGCACGCCGAGCAAGATCTTCGCGCACGGCTTTTTGACCGTCGACGGCGCCAAGATGTCGAAGTCGCGTGGCACCTTCATCACCGCCCAGAGCTATCTCGACACCGGGCTCAATCCGGAATGGCTGCGCTACTACTACGCCGCCAAGCTGTCGGCGAGCATGGAAGACATCGACCTCAACCTCGAGGACTTCGTCGCCCGCGTCAATTCCGACCTGGTCGGCAAGTACGTCAATATCGCCAGCCGCTCGGCCGGCTTCATCGCCAAGCGCTTCAACGGCCAGCTGGCGCCGGCCGCCGCCGACTTGCCGGCGATCAAGGCGATCCAGGACGCCGCCGGGAAGATCGCCGAACTGTACGAAGCGCGCGAATTCGGCAAGGCCATGCGCGAAATCATGGCTTTGACTGATGCCGCCAACCAGTACGTCGACAGCGTCAAGCCGTGGGAACTGGCCAAGCAGGAAGGCAAGGAAATCGAGCTGCATGCCGCCTGCAGCAATGCGCTCAACCTGTTCCGCCTGCTCACCGTGCTGCTCAAGCCGATCCTGCCGGCGGTCGCCGCCCGCGTCGAAGCCTTCCTCAACATCGCGCCGCTGACCTGGGCCGACGCCCAGGGTCTGCTCGCCGGCGGCCACGCCATCAAGGCCTACGAGCATCTGATGACCCGCGTCGACCCGAAGCTGATCGAAAAGCTGGTCGCCGCCAACCAGGAAACCCTGGCTCCGGCACCGCAAGCCCAGTCGCCGCAGCGCCACGCTGAACGCCAGCAACACGAGGCACAGGCACAAAGCCCGTGGGAGCCGTTCTGCAGCATCGACGACTTCACCAAGGTGGACCTGCGCATCGCCCGCATCGCCAACGCCGAGCACGTCGAGGGCGCCGACAAGCTGGTGCGCCTGACGCTGGAACTGGGCGCCGGCGAGACGCGCAACGTCTTCGCCGGCATCAAGGCCGCCTACGATCCGGCCGCGCTGGTCGGCCGGCTGACCGTGATGGTCGCCAACCTGGCGCCGCGCAAGATGAAGTTCGGCCTCTCCGAAGGCATGGTGCTGGCGGCCTCGGACGTCGATGGCCAGACGCCCGGCCTGTTCCTGCTGAGCCCCGATTCCGGCGCCGTGCCGGGCATGCGGGTGAAATAAGCGTAGCCGCACGGCGGGGGCAGCCGCGCCCGCCGTCGCCGTGCTGCAGCGCAGCATCGGCGCGACAAGACTTCAAGTATCACTTTAAGTTCCCCCCTCAATCCCGCCCCCCGATTCGGGCTTTTCCAACTATCCACAAAATCTGTGGATAACTCTGTGAATGAAAGCGGGAGGCGCGCGCTAAGTACCCGGGCCGCAAGACTTTTCCTTCCTCTGCACGAATCTTGGGCGACCTCGCAAGCAATTGATTTCATTGCGGATATAAAAGACCAAACGAATTTGTCAAATCTTTCTCGCGGCCCCGCCGCCGCCCTGCCGACCCGCCCCATTGCTGTGCATAACTTGGTGGAAAACGCCACCGTTTTGTCAAGCCCGATTTGATTTTTTTCTGCGGTCGCGACGCTTCCGGCACAATGCATGGTCCGCCACCAAGCTTCCGACCATGCTCAATTCGCAATTCCGTCCGCCCCGCCCCCGCCTCACCGGCCCCATCGCGCTCTACGCGCTGGTCGATGTCTTCGGCCTGTCCTGCGCCGCCATCGGCGCCAGCTGGTTCGCTGCCGGCAAGGGCGCCATCATCGAAGGTTTTCCGGCCTCGGCGGCCGAAGCGGTGGCATGCACGGCCGGCGGCATCGCCGTGATGTTCTGGGCGGTGACCCGCATCCTGCGCGAACTGCGCAAACAAGGGCCGGAAATGCAGGAAAAGTACGCCAGCTGGATCGCCACCCACCACCCGGGCAAGCTGCCCAAGCCGCCGGAACAAGCCGGCGACTGATCAGTCGCCGCCCTTGGCCGAGGGCTTCAGCCACTCCGGCAGCTCGCGGTTGCCGGCATTGTCGAGGATGTACTGACGCACCAGCCGGCGCACCACCTGCGACGGCGTCAGGTCATTGGCGGCGCAGATTTCCTCGAAAATCTGCTTCTTGCGCGGATCAATGAGGATGGTCAGGCGGGCGGTGCGATTCTCCATGGCAAGGCTCTTATAGGGTTCGTGTTACATCATATTAACATGTGATTAACATTGACGAATAATTAGGCACTCATATAATGCGGCGCTTACCTTCCGAGCGCGCGCCATGAAGATCGCCTTCCGTCCCAAGCTGCTGGATTGCCTGCCTGCTTACGACAAGGCGCAGTTCGGCAAGGACCTGGCCTCGGGCATCACCGTCGGCGTGCTGGCCCTGCCGCTGGCGATGGCCTTTGCCATCGCGTCCGGCCTGTCGCCGACGGCCGGCATCTGGACCGCGATCGTCGCCGGTTTCCTGATCGCCGCGCTGGGCGGCTCGCGGGTGCAGATCGGCGGCCCAACCGGCGCCTTCATCCCGATCGTCTACGGCATCGTCGCCGCCCATGGCGTGCACAACCTGCTCGGCGCCACCATGCTCGCCGGGGCCATGCTGCTGGCCATGGGCGTCGCCCGCCTCGGCCAGCTGATCCGTTTCATTCCGGTGACCGTGGTCATCGGCTTCACCAACGGCATCGCCGTGGTCATCTTCCTCGCCCAGATCAAGGATTTCTTCGGCCTCGCCATCGACAGCCTGCCGGCCGAATTCTTCGCCCGCATCAAGGTGCTGGCCGCCCACGCCCATACCGTGGACCTGCCGACGCTGGGCCTGGCGCTGGCCTGCTTTTTCTTCCTGCTCTCCTACAACCGGCTGGCGCAGAAGCTCAAGTTCCTGCAGCGGGCGCCGGGGCCGCTCGCCGTGCTGCTGCTCGGCACCCTGGCCGCCGTCGTGCTCGATCTGCCCGTCGCCACCATCGGCAGCCGCTTCAACGGCATCCCGCAGGAACTGCCGGCCTTCGGCCTGCCGGCGCTGTCGATCCACGACTTCGGCAAGCTGATCTCGCCGGCCATCACCATCGCCCTGCTCGGCGCCATCGAGTCGCTGCTCTCGGCGCGTGTCGCCGACAGCCAGATCGACGACCGCCACGATCCCAACCAGGAACTGATCGCCCAGGGCCTGGCCAACCTGGCGGCGCCCTTGTTCGGCGGCTTCGCCGCCACCGGCGCCATCGCCCGCACCTCGACCAACGTCAAGTCCGGCGGGCGCACGCCGGTGGCCGGCATGGTGCATGCGCTGGTGCTGCTCGGCATCGTGCTGCTGGCCGCGCCGCTGGCCGCCTACGTGCCGCTGGCGACGCTGTCGGCAATCGTCATGGTGGTCGCCATCAACATGGGCGAATGGCACCACTTCCGCGAACTGCGCCGCTTCACCTACAACTACCGGATCATCCTGCTGGCCACCTTCTTCGTCACCGTGCTGTTCGACCTGACCATCGCGGTCGAACTGGGTATGGTGCTGGCCAGCCTGTTTTTCATCTACCGCATGTCGGAGCTGACCCGCGTCGAGCGCCGGCCGCTGCGCGAGGAAGCCAACGAGCCGCGCTTCCTCTACCCGGACGGCACGCTGCGCGTCGCTGCCTGGCAGCTGTTCGGCTCGCTGTTCTTCGGCGCGGTGAACAAGCTGGAAGCCCTGCTCGACCCGGCCGCCGGCCATCCGGAAGTCGTCATCCTCGACATGGCGCAACTGGTCCAGCTCGACACCACCGGCCTCGAAGGCCTCGACAACCTGCTCGACAAGCTGCAGAAGCGCGGCTGCCGCCTGCTCGTCTGCGGCCTCAACGCGCAACCCGGCTCGCTGCTCCAGCGCTCGGGCTTCATCAATCACCTGGGCAGCGATAATGTCTGCCCCGACCTGCCGGCCGCCCTGGCCCGCGCCTACACGCTGCTGCCCAACCTGATGGGCGGCGACGACGATTACTGATCCAAGGAAATTTCATGAGCACTCTGCCCCCCTGCCCGCAATGCCAGTCCGCCTTCACCTACGAGGACGGCGCGCTCTACGTCTGCCCCGAATGCGCCCATGAATGGAGCGCCGAGGCCGCCGCCGAAAGCGCCGAGCAGGCCCGCGTCTGGAAGGACGCCAACGGCAACGTGCTGCAGGACGGCGACAGCGTGACGGTGATCAAGGACCTGAAGATCAAGGGCTCGTCCTCGGTGGTCAAGGTCGGCACCAAGGTCAAGAACATCCGCCTGATCGAGGGCGACCACGACATCGACTGCAAGATCGACGGCATCGGCGCCATGCAGCTGAAGTCGGAGTTCGTGCGCAAGGCCTGACGGCCGCCTCAGCGCCCCAGCCCGGCCGCCCAGGCTTCGGCCGCCGGGCGCAGCAGGTCGATCCATGGCCCGGGATAGACGCCGATGCCGACGATCATCACGATCAGCGCCAGCAGCACCAGCCATTCGCGCGGCCGCAGGTCTTCCGCCTCGGCCACGTCGCGCCGCGTCACCGGGCCGAAGAAGGCCTGGCGGTACAGCGCCATGAAGGCGCCGGCGGCGATCGCCAGGCCGAACAGCGCGGCCATGCCGGCGCCGGTGTGGCTCTGCAGGGCCGCCAGGATCAGCAGGAATTCGCCGGGAAAGCTGCTGGTGCCCGGCATGCCGACGCCGGCCAGGCCGCAGATCAGGATGCCGCTGGCCAGCAGCGGCATCGTCTTGGCGGCGCCGCCGAGGGCGTGGATGTCGGTCGACCCGGTGCGCTGGCGCAGGAATTCGAGCAGCAGGAAGCCGCCGCCGCTGGCCACCGAGAAGCTCAGCAGCAGCGACACCGCCCCCTGCACGCCCTGCGCCGACAAGGCCGCCAGGCCGAGCACCGCCAGCCCGACGTGGCAGATGCTGGCGTAGGCCAGGCCGACGCGCAGGTTGCTCTGGCCGAGCATGCCGACCGCGCCGTAGATCAGCGTCACCGTGCCGAGGCCGGCGAGCAGCCAGTGCAGTTCGTGGGCGACGTCCGGGGCCAGCGGGATGGCGAAGCGGACCAGGCCATAGCCGCCGAGCTTCAGGCCGACCAGCAGCGCCGTCAGCGAGCCGGGACCGGCCAGCGCGAACTGCGGCAGCCAGGTGTGCAGCGGCACCAGCGGCAGCTTGACGCCGAAGCCGAGCAGGCACAGCAGGAAGACCGGCAGCTGCACATGCCGCGGCAGCGGGCCGGCCAGCAGCGCCGGCAGGTCGAAACCGGCCTGTGGCTGGCTGGCGGCCAGCAGCACGAAGGCGATCAGCAGCGGAATGCCGCCGGCCAGCATGATCAGGAAATAGCGCCCGGCGACCGGGCCGCCGGCGCTGCTGACGCCCCAGCGCCCGAGCAGGAAATACAGCGGCACCAGCGTCAGTTCCCAGAAACAGAAGAACAGCAGCGTGTCGAGGGCGCAGAAAATGCCCAGCGTCGCCGTCTGCAACAGCAGCAGGCAGCCGTAGTGCTGGCGCGGCGCCGCCTGGACGTTGTTCCAGCAGGCCACCAGGCTGCCCAGGAAGAGCAGCGCCGTGGCCGGCAGAAACAGCACTGACAGGCCGTCGACGGCGAGCAGGTAGTGCACGTTCAGGCTGGCGATCCACGGCTGCCGCTCGAGCAGCTGGAAACGTTCGCCGGCCGGCGCGTAGGCCAGCAGCGCGGCGGTCGCCAACAGCAGCGTCGCCAGCATCGCCGCCGCCGTCACCCAGCGCGCGGCGCGGGCCGGCAGCAGCGACAACAGCAGGGCCCCGGCCAGCGGCGCGAAAACCAGCAGCGACAGCAGCGGCAGGCTCATCGGGCGAACCTCGCCACGGCCGCCTGGCTGGCGGCATCGGTCAGGTGCAGCCACGGCTCGGTGAAAAAGCCGATGGCCAGCATCGCGACCAGGGCGATGCCGCAGACCAGGTATTCCATCGGCAGCGTCCGGTCCACGTCCGGCGCTTCCTGCCCGGGCCGCGGCGGCGACAGGAAGGCGCGCTGGAAGGCCCACAGCAGGAAGCCGGCAGCGGCCACGTTGCCGAGCGCGGCGGCCACCGTCGGCAGCGCGCCGAAGCTGTCGATGGCCGCTTCCAGCACCAGGTGGGCGGCATCGAAACCGGGCGTGCCCGGCATGCCGACGATGGCCAGGCCGCAGGTTAGGAAAGCGATGGCGAGAAACGGGATGCGCTCGAACAGGCCGGACAGTTCGTGCAGTTCGGTGGTGCCGGTGCGGCGGAAGACGAAGCCGACGATGAACCACATGCCGGTCACCGCCAGGCCGAAGTTGGCGGCCAGCAGCACGCTGCCCTGCAGGCCGGAGGGATGCAGGCTGAACAGGCCGATCACCAGCAGGCTGGTGTGGCTGACCACGGCGAAGGCCAGCAGGCGGCGCAGGTTGGTCTGCTGGAAGGCGAGGGCCGCGGTGAAGAAGACGCCGGCCATGGCGAAGCCGACGACGTAGGGCTGCCAGGCGGCGACGGCATCCGGCGTCAGCGGCAGCACGAAGCGCAGCATGCCGTAGATGCCGACCTTGACGCCGACCATCAGCGCCGGCGCTACCGCGATCAGGCCGTGCTGGGCCATGTTCGGCAGCCAGCCGTGCAGCGGGAACAGCGGCGTGCGCACGGCCAGCCCGTAGAACAGCAGGTAGAAGGCGGCAGTCTGAAACTTGCCGGCCGGCGGTGTCGCCAGCAGGTCGAACAGGTCGAAGCTCCAGCGGCCGCCGGTGGCCTCGGCGTGCGCCCAGCCGAGCACGACGCAGCCGGCGGCGAACAGCGCCCAGCCGAAGGCCTGGTACTGGATGAAGCGGGCCAGCGCCTGGATTTCGGCGCGCGACGAGGCCCAGCGGCGCAGCAGGTACACCACCGCCCACAGTTCCAGCGCCGACCAGGCGGCGAACCAGGCGATGTTGACCGTGACCAGCATGCCGGCCAGCCCCGCCTCGGCGATCAGCAGCACGGCGAACAGCCGGCCCGGCGAGATCATGCCGCGGCTCATGCCGTACAGCGTCATCAGCACGGTCAGCAGCGCGATCAGCAGCAGGAAGACGAGGCTCAGGCCGTCGACCGCGACGTGGTAGGCCAGCGGTGCGAAATGCTCGGCCAGTTGCAGCTTGGCCAGCGTCGGGTCGATGCGGGCCGTGGCGAAGATGCCCAGCAGCAGCTCCGCCACGGCGACAGCCTTGCCGAGCAGCACCGCCGCCGCCCGCTCGCCGAGCGCGAAGACCAGCGCCGCGCCGAGCAGCGGCAACAGCTGCAGCCACAGCAGCACCGGCAGCGGCGCCTGCTGCTGCCAGAGGATTTCGCCGAGGCCGCCGATCACAGGATCACCACGAAGGTCGCCATCACCGCCATCATCAGGTAGCGCGGCTGCTCGAGCAGGTTCTCCAGCGTCCGCAGGTAGTCGCCGAGCTGCCGCAGCAGGCGCTCGGCGGCACCGCCGCGGCCCTGCAGCAACAGCCGGCTCTCGATCGCCTGCAGCCGCTGCGACGTGGCCGCCAGCAGCCGGCCGGGCAGACCGTCGGCGCGCACCAGCGGCCGCTCGGGATCGACGGCCTGGCCGCGCCCGGGTTCGCCGATGGCCGGATCGAGGAAGTGTTCCTCGAGATTGCGCACGTCGCGGGCGAAGGCGATGGTCGGCCGGGCCAGCAGTTCCCACGACAGCTTGTCGAGCCAGCCGCGCTGCAGCGCCAGCGTGTATAGCAGCTGGTTGTCGCGCAGCCAGGCCGGCGGCGGCGCCGGCCGCTGCGGCGCGACGGCCAGCCACGACGGCGCCAGCAGGAACTGCCAGGCGCGCCAGCCGGCATGCAGGCACAGATGGACGGTGGCCAGCGTGGTCCAGCCCAGGCCGATGGCGACGAACATCAGCGAGACCTGGAAGAGGGTGGCGAAAATCAGCGCCGACTTGACGTCGCTCTGCACCAGGCCGCAGAACCAGGCATAGACGGCAGTCAGCGCGCCGACCACGGTGAGCAGCAGCAGCACGTCGGGCACCTGGGCGAGCAGCGGCTCCAGGCGCAGCATCAGGAACACCCCGGCATGCACCAGCACGGCGCCGTAGAAGACGGCGGACGATGGCGTCGGCCCTTCGAGGGCGCGGGCGATCCACGGCGAGAACGGCAGCTGCGCCGACTTGACCAGCGCCGCCAGCACGAAACCGAGCGCCACCAGCCGGGCGCTGGCGACACCCAGGCTGCCGCCCTGGGTCAGCGCCGGCCACTCGAAACTGCCCAGCCAGGCCGCGGCGAAACCGAGGGCCAGCAGGAAGCCGGCATCGCCGGCGCGGTTGCTGACGAAGGCGAACAGCGCGTTGCCGGTGGCCACCGGCCGCTGCCAGGCATAGCCGATCAGCAGGAAGGACGCGACGCCGCACATTTCCCAGCCGACGAAGGCGAGCAGGCCGTTGCCGGCCAGCAGCACGAACTGGATGCCGGACAGGAACAGGCCGAGAATGATGAAGAAGCGGTGAAAGCCCGGCTCGCGGTGCAGGTAGGCCGCGGAAAAACGCGCCACCAGCCAGCCGATCAGCGCGCAGACGGTGGCGACGCTGAGCGCCAGGCCGTCGAGCAGGAAGGACAGCGTGCCCTGCCAGGCGCCGCTGGCGAACCACACGCCCAGCACCCGGTGGCCGGGCACGCCGTCGAGCAGCGCCAGCAGGTCGAGGCCGAGCAGCAGCAGCAGGCCGGCCAGGGAAGCCAGCGCCACCAGGCGGGCGGTCGGCGGCTCGGCGGCATCGCCCGCAGTCCGGCCGAGCAGCACGCGCAGGCCGGTAACCAGCGCGGCGGCGAGCGGCAGCGCCGGCACCAGCCAGACCAGTTCGGGCAGCGTGGTCAGCACCTCCCTCATGCGGCCCCGCCCAGCAACAGGGCCGGCGGCAGCGGCCCGGCTTCGCCGGCGAACCAGTCGGCCGAGCGGGCGACCTGCGGCAGCACCGCCCGCCCGGCCCACGGCAGCCAGCCGCGGCGCGGGCAGTAACGCTGCAGGGCGCCGCTGTCCGGGTCGCAGCTGGCGACCACGATCCAGGCATTGCCGATCAGCTCCTGCAGCGCCGGCTGCCGGGCGACGATGGCCTCAAGCACGGCCGGCGTCTGTTCGACGACGACCAAGAGGCGCATCGGCTCGTGGATTTCGACCATCTGCCACGGCAGGCCGGTGCGCAGGTCGGAATCGGCACCTTCCATGACGCCGAACAGGCCAGTCAGGTTGTGGGTGACTTTCGAGCCGCAGCCGAAGCGCTCGTTATCGACGCTGGAAAAATAGTATTCGAGGGCGATGCCGGCGCCGACCGGGCCGGCGGCGAGCAGGATGCCCTCGACGATGCTGCCGCCTTCATCGTTCGTCGGGTCATAGGAGATCAGGAACACCCGGCGGTCGAGAAAGAGGCCGCG
>DASUZG010000147.1:0-3342 GCA_036376995.1 Azonexus sp.
GCCAGATGATCGGCCGCTCGCCGGGCATGCAGAAAGTCCGCAGCCTGGTCGCCGGCCTGGCCGACAGCGCCGCCGACGTGCTGATCCACGGCGAGACCGGCACCGGCAAGGAACTGGTCGCCCGCTGCCTGCACGACGCCAGCCCGCGCCGGCACGGCAACTTCGTCGCCATCAACTGCGGCGGCCTGCCGGAAACGCTGTTCGACAGCGAACTGTTCGGCCACGAGGCCGGCGCCTACACTGGCGCCGCCAAGAAGCGCATCGGCAAGATCGAGCACGCCAGCGGCGGCACGCTGTTCCTGGACGAAATCGAGAGCATGCCGCTGCCGATGCAGATCAAGCTGTTGCGCGTGCTGCAGGAGCGCACGCTGGAGCGCCTCGGCTCGAACACGCTGATCCCGATCGACTGCCGCGTCGTCGCCGCGACCAAGACCGACCTGATCGAACTGTCCGCCCGCGGCGGTTTCCGCAACGACCTTTATTACCGCCTCAGCGTCGCCACGCTGGAGTTGCCGCCCTTGCGCGAACGGCGCGAGGACATTCCGCTGCTGTTCGAGCACTTCCTGCTGCAGGCTGCCGCCCGCCACCAACGCCCGGTGCCGGAGACGCCGCCCGGGCGCATCCAGCAGCTGGTCGGCTACGCCTGGCCGGGCAATGTGCGCGAACTGAGGAACGTCGCCGACCGCTGCGTGCTTGGCATCGAAAGCGGCTCGCCGCCCTTCGGCCAGGCCGCGGCCGCCGGCCCGACGCCGCTCGCCGAGACGGTGGACGCCTTCGAACGGGCGCTGATCGCCGACGCGCTGCGCCGCCACGGCAGCCTCGCCCGCGCCGCCGAGGCGCTGGCCGTGGCCAAGACGACGCTGCACGACAAGATCCGCAAATACGGCTTGAACGAAGGCGCTTAGCGCTGACCGGCCCGTCCGGCGGGTCCGTGGGCCTGAACTTTCTACTCACCGACACGTCATAACTGGGCCGGTTTGTCGAGGCACAGCCGGCCTCCGATACGGGGAAACAAAGGCGCGCCGGGAACCTGGCGTGCCGCAGACACTCAAGGACGGACATGACCGCTCACCATCCTTCTTCCGACGAAATCGTCATGGAGACGCTGCACTCGGTACGCACGCTGCTCGGCATGGAAGTCGCGTTCGTTTCGGAATTCCGCGCGGGACGGCGCATCTTTCGCTACGTCGATCCGCCGCAGGGTCCGGTGCCGCTCTGCGTCGGCGGCTCCGACCCGCTGGAGGACAGCTATTGCCAGCGCGTCATCGACGGCCGCCTGCCGGAAATGATCCGCGACGCCACACAGAACGCCGAGGCGCTGACCTTGCCCGTGACGAAGGCCTTACCGGTCGGCGCCCACCTGAGCGTGCCGATCCGCTTCAGCGACGGCCAGCTTTACGGCACCTTCTGCTGCTTCAGCAGGGCTGCGGAGAACAGCCTGAACGATCGCGACATGCGCGCGATGCGTCTCTTTGCCGATGTGACGGGCAAGGTTCTGGAACGCCAGCTGGCCGACGAGAACGCGCACAACGAGCGCTACACCCGCCTGCGGGACGTGCTGGATGCGGAGCGTTTCACCACGGTCTACCAGCCAATCATCCATGTCGCCCAGGACCGGATCGTCGGCTTCGAGGCGCTGACGCGCTTTTCGGCCGAACCGGCACGCCCGCCCGACCTGTGGTTCGATGAGGCGGCGACGGTGGGCCTGCAGGAGGAACTCGAATTGGCGGCCATCCGGAAGGCATTGCCGGGGCTGGCCCGGCTGCCCGACGATGCCTATCTGTCGCTCAACGTTTCGCCGACAACGCTCCTCAAGGGGTCGGTCGCCGCCGTTCTGGCGGGCTATCCCTTCGAGCGCCTGTTGCTGGAAGTCACCGAACATGAATCGATCAGCGACTATTCGCCGATTGCCGCCGTACTTCAGCCGATGCGGCAACGGGGCCTGCGCCTGGCGGTCGATGACGCCGGCGCCGGCTACGCCAGTTTCCGGCACATTCTCAAGTTGCAGCCGGACGTGATCAAACTCGATCTGAGCCTGATCCGGAAAATCGACAGCGACCGTGGCAGCCGCGCCTTGGCCGCGGCCCTCGTCCGCTTTGCCGAGGAGACCGGCAGCAAGGTGGTGGCCGAAGGCGTGGAAACGGCCGGCGAACTGCAAGCCTTGCGCGAATTGAAGGTCAACAAGGCCCAGGGCTATCTGCTCGGTGCTCCGGCTCCCCTCGAAGCGCTGAACTTCTGAGGCGGGGCCGCACGAATCAACGGCGCCGCTAACCGGGCACTGCCACCTTGCGAACCCAGCCCGCCAGGCCATCGACTTCGATCTCGTCGCCGTCGCGCAGGGCCGCGAAGATTCCCGGCAGATTGACCACGGCAGGCAGCGCGAACTCCCGGGCGACGATGGCGCCATGGGACAAATAGCCGCCGGTTTCGACCACCAGCCCGCCGGCTTTCAGGAACAGCGGCGTCCAGCCGGGATCGGTCGACGGGGCGACCAGGATATCGCCCGGCTGCAGGCGTGCGCCGTCACTCGGATGGCGCAGCAGGCGCGCACGGCCGCGGGCAACGCCGGTACCGGTGGCGACGCCGCGCCAGACGTCCCGGGCGTTTTCCCCCGCGGTCGGTGCCGCTTCCTCGGGACGGCGCTGTTGCCCGGCCGGCTCGATGCACAGCCAATCGGGCGGCGTCGCTGCCTGCCATTCGTCAAACAGCGCCGCCCGCGCGGCGACCCGCGCGCGAACGCCGGCGGGGAAAATCCGCCCGGCCGCTGCGCGCTCGGCTTCGCTTGGCAGGAGCAGAAAGATATCGTCGCGCGCGTCCAGCATGCCGGCCTGCACCATGAGGTCGCCGACCGCCAGCCAGGTCCGGCGGCCGGCCGCAAGCAGCACGATCAGGGCACTGCGCGCGGCTTCGCGCTGGTTGCACTCGCGGTTCGCCGCCTTGACCAGCCCGGCCAGAAACAGCCGCCGCCACCATGGCACCTCGCGCCGCAGGCGCTGCCAGGCGGCGGCCGCGGCGGCACGCTGGCGTTCCTGCAGCGTTTCGGCATCGACCTCGGCGAGGGCCGGCAGTTGTTCCAGCAGGCGCTCGGGTGCCTCGTGCCAGCGCGGGTTGCGCAGATAGGTTTCGTAATGGCCGCGATGGCCGTACTCGTCGAGAAAGGCGGCAAACGCGGCAGCAAAGTCCGCATCGTCCAGGGGCCGGCCGGGGCGACCCGCCCGTTTGGCCTGCCGGGCCAGGGCCAGCAGCGCATACCCCTGGCGGGCGGTGACGCTGGGTTCGCCCCCCGCCAGCAATCCGGCGCCGATGGCGGCGCCGTCGCCGGGAAACAGCTTTTCCAGGGTA
>DASUZG010000148.1:0-5626 GCA_036376995.1 Azonexus sp.
GTGCTGGCTGCCGCGCTGCGCCTCGACCGCGGCGAGGAAGCCCGGCTGCTCGCCGAGGCGGCGCGCCAGATCGAGCGCGTCGGCCTCAAGGAACACATGTTCGAAGCGGCCGGCAGTCTGGCGCTCGGCCAGCAGCGCATCGTCGAGATCGCCCGCGCGCTGGCCTCCGACCCCTGCCTGCTGCTGCTCGACGAGCCGGCGGCCGGCCTGCGCTACAAGGAAAAGCAGGCGCTGGCCGAACTGCTCGCGAAGCTGCGCAGCGAAGGCATGGGCATCCTGCTGGTCGAGCACGACATGGATTTCGTGATGGGCCTCGCCGACCGCGTGGTGGTCATGGAATTCGGCAAGAAAATCGCCGAGGGCCTGCCCGAGGAAGTCCAGCGCGATCCCAAGGTACTCGAAGCCTATCTCGGCGGGGTGGAGTGATCATGAACAAGCATCCGCATCTGCACGACCGCGAGGTGATCCTCGAGGTGAAGGATCTGCATGTCGCCTACGGCAAGGTCGAGGCCCTGCACGGCGTCGGCCTGACCATCCGCTGCGGCGAGATCGTCACCGTGATCGGCCCCAACGGCGCCGGCAAGACGACGCTGCTCGGCGCCCTGATGGGCCTGTTGCCGGCCACCGGCAGCATCGAATACATGGGCCATCCGCGCCGCCGCGACGACGAGGTCGAGGCGCTGGTCCGCCACGGCATGACGCTGGTCCCGGAAAAGCGCGAGCTGTTCGCCGAGATGAGCGTCGAGGACAACTTGCTGCTCGGCGCCTTCGACCGCTACCGCAGCGGCCACCGCGACCACATGGACACCATGGACGAAGTGTTCGAGCTCTTCCCGCGCCTCGAGGAGCGCCGCGACCAGCTGGCCGGCACGCTGTCCGGCGGCGAGCGGCAGATGCTGGCGATGGGCCGGGCGCTGATGGCCAAGCCGAAACTGCTGATGCTCGACGAGCCGAGCCTGGGCCTGGCGCCGCTGATCATCAAGGAAATCTTCAAGATCATCGCGGCACTGAAGCAGACCGGCGTCGCCATCCTGCTGATCGAGCAGAACGCCCGTGCTGCGCTGCAGATTTCCGACTACGCCTACGTGCTGGAAACCGGCGAGGTGTCGCTCGCCGGCCCCAGCGCCGAACTGGCCGCCGACCCGCGCGTCATCGAGTCCTATCTCGGGCTCGGCCACAAGCACTAGGCCGGCCCCGCGGCGCAGCGGCCGCGGTCGCCCCGCTCGTCGCCGCCGCGACCGCCGTGGTGGCGCTCGGCCGGTTCGCGGTCACGCCCGCCGCCGCGCGGCGCCGGCGCTTCGCGCATCGGTTCCGGCGCCCGCATTACCGGACGCTGCGGTTCCGGTTCCGGGCGGCGCACGGCGCGACTCTCATCGCGCGGCACCGGCGGACGCATGACTTCCCGCGGCTCGGGCCGCGGTTCAGCGCGTATTTCGCGGCGCGGTTCCCGCCCGCCGCCCGGCTCGACCGGCCGGGACAACGCTTCCTGACGGCGGAGGGCCGGCGGACCGTCATCGTCGGTCCGCACCTCCCGGCCACCGCGCCGTTCGTCGCGCAGTTCGCGGCGCGGCTCGCCCGGCGGCGTCAGCGGGACCGGCCGCCCGGCGGCCTCCGGCCGGCGGAGCACCGCCGCGCCATCGCCATCCCGCTCGCCCCGCCGTTCATCACGCCCGTCGCGGCGCAGTTCGCGCTCGCCGGGCTGGCCAGCACGCTCCGTCCCCCGTTCCGGCTGCAGTTCGCGCCGGTTCGCCGGCGGCGGCCGGCGATCAGCCTCCTCGCGGCGGTCGACCCGGCCTTCCGGAACCGCCTGCAGGCTGCGGCCGGTTTCGCGCAAATTGCCGGGTGCGCGTTCGTGCCGGTCAGCCGCCTGCGGCCGACGTGCCTCGGCCCCCGGTTCCAGCCATTCCCGGCCGGCCTTCGCCGTAGCCACCGGCGCCCGGCCCAGCTCGTGGCGGTCGATGCGGCGGAAGTCGCGCTCGGTGATCGTCCGCCCCTCGCGCAACTGCCGCGTCGGCACCACCGTCACCGCCTGCGGGCTGGCGCGGTGGACGTAATGCTCGTGCTGCCCGCCGCGGACGGCGCGATCGATGACGGTGACGTTATGCACGTGGGTGATGTTGATGCGGCGGATGTAGGTCGGGCTGTAGCGGTAATGCGGCACATAGACTTCGTGCGGGGCCAGCGGGAACCAGCCGACCGCCGGCGCCGAGCCGAACCCGAAGCTGACGCTCCAGCCCGGATTGCCGATCCAGGCCACCAGCGCCGGCGCATAGACCGGCCGCTCACGCCGGCCGGGCACCCAGGCCCAGCGGCCGTGGATCAGCACCCAGCGCCCGTAGTGGAAGGGCGCAAAGCCCCACGGCGCGGCATCGATCCAGGTCCAGCCCCAGGGTGCGACCCAGGCCCAGCGGCCAAAACGGTAGGGCGCCCAGTCGACGGCCACGGCGCGCGGATACCAGACGCTGCCGTAGTCCTGCTCGGCGCGCCAGTCGCCGTAGGTATCGAGATCCTGGTAGCCGGTCATGTAGGGCGACACATGGCGGCGCGAGACGCTGGCCAGGGTCGCGTTCTCGCGTTCGGCCAGCCAGCGGTCGAAAGCATCGGGACGATCGGCATCGTCGATGCGCAGGGCGCCGTCGGCGAACAGCGTGGCCTTGTTGCCGGCCGTCAGCTGCGTCCGCCCGCCGTCGTGCTCGATGCTGGCCTGGCCGGCCAGCGTCGTCAATTCGCTGCGGTCGGGCCAGACGTCGAGGCGATAGCGGCCCGGCGCGGCGAAGCGGATGCGCCCGTCGGGCAGGCGCAACTGCAGGTCGGCGGCCTGCTCGGCATCCATGATGCTGATGCCCAGGCTGCCGCCGGCCACATCGAGCAGCACCCGTTCGTCGTCGATGGTGGTGAAGTCGACGCGGCTGTCGTGGCCCAGGCGCAGGGCGGTGGAATCGACCCAGACCTCGGCCCGGCCGCGTTCGCCGGTTTCCAGCACGGCGCCGCTGCTGATCGGCCAGTTGCGCGTCGCCGGACTGGCGGCTTCGTCGCGCTGCACGCGAAATTCGACATTGCCTTCGAGATGCGCCAGACGGCCGACGCGCGCCGGCGGATCGGCCTGCGCGGCCAGCGGCGCCCACAAGGGCAGGGTCAGCAGCAGGCTGCCGACAAGGCGGATGAATCTGGACATCGTGAACTCCCGAAAGACGGTCCGCCGGCATCGCCGGGGCATGGACCACACTCCGATTAACGCACCGGCCACGCAAGCGAACTACCGCTGCCGCGTGGCAAGTCGTTTCAGGATGTTGCTGAACCCGGCTCCTGGCCGTCGACGGCAATCCCGTGTTTCTTGGCCACGGTCACGTACAGCTCGCGCGCCGAAGCCACCTTGGCGCTCTTGCGATCCTTGCGCTGGGCACGCTGCAAATAGTCGTGGGCGCGGCTCGCCAGTTCGGCATCCCAGCCGGTCTTGTCCATCAGCGTGTAGATCGCCTTGGCGGCATTGACCAGGAACTGCAGGTTGGGCACCTGCTCGGCGGCCTGGATCAGCAGGCGCACGGCGCCTTCGAGATCGCCGGCGCGGGCGGCCAGCACGCCCTTGTTGTTGAGGTCGACGATCTCGCGCCCGACCTGGTCGAGCAGGGCCTTGCCGGCATCGGGCTGGCCGGTCTTCTGGAACACCTGGGTGATGTGGTCGAGCAGGTGCGTATCCTCGTTGTTCTCGGCCGCCACCTGGTGCATGATTTTCTGCGCCTCGGCCTGCTTGCCGGTGGCGTAGCAGGCATGGGCGAGGTCGACGGCCAGGCGCTGCGAGACCGCCTTGCCCTTGGCCGCCGCTTCGCCGGCGATGTCGCGCTGCAGGTCGAGGGCCTGGCTGACCAGCAGCTGCGCCTTCTCCGGCGAGCCTTCCTGGCTCAGGCACAGCGACTCGGTGACCAGGGCCGCCAGTTCGGCCTGCTTGTCGCCGCGCCATTCGCGCTTCAGGTCGGCAGCGATTTTCCGCGATCCCTCGACGTTGCCGCGCTCGACCATCACCCGCGACAGGTTGGCGAAATCGTCCACCGTCCGCAGGCTCGAACCCTTGCTGCGCTCGATGACCTTGCCGTAGGCCTTCTCGGCCACCAGCAGATCCTTGTTGCGGGCCGCGACGTCGCCGACCAGGCGCTGGCGCACGGTGTTGTGCGGCGAGGCGTCGGCCGCCCGCTGCAGTACCTGCTGCGCCGCCTGCAGCTTGCCCTGGGCTTCGTGCACCGAGGCCAGGAAGTCGTAGGCCGACAGGAAATTCGGCGCTTCCTGCGTGACCTGCTCGGCCAGCTGTTCGGCCTCGTCGAGCGCACCGCGGTCGCGCAGGGTCATCGCCAGTCCCATCTTGGCCCAGGGCACGGCCCGGCCTTCGAGCACGCGGCGAAACACCTCCTCGGCCTCGGCGGTGCGGCCCAGCGTATGCAGCAACTCGCCCTTGAAGCGCAGGGCGTCGTACATGTACAGCGGCTGCTGCTGGATCACCCGGTCGCAGGCGGCGATGGCTTCCTGCAGCGCGCCGCGCTCGATCTGCTCGTAGATCTTGCGCAGCACGTGCTTCTTGTAGATGGCCTTGATCAGGCGCGCCTGCAGCTGATCGGCGGTAAACGGCTTGATCAGGTAATCGTCCGGCGCCAGTTCCGCCAGCGCCACGACGTTGGTGTAGCCGCGCTCGCTGGTGATGACCATGTAGACTGTGGCCAGCGGGATGAGATGGGCATGGCGCAACTCTTCCAGCAGTTGCTGGCCGTCGCGGCCGTCGTCGAGGACGAAGTCGGACAGAATGATGTCGAAGCGATTGCTCCGCACCTGGCGGATCACCTCGGCCGAATTGCCGGCCCCGTGCACCGCGGTGACGCCAATGGCGCCGAGCATCAGGCGCATCGAATCGCGCGCCGGAGAGTGGCGATCGACGATCAGAACCCGTTTCTTGGTGAGTGTCTGCTGGAGGACCAGCAGCATCTCTTCGTTATCGAGGGCATTCATGGGCGTGGGGCCATTTATCGGTATTTCATGCAACTTACTGCACTTCGCCGGACACGGCAAGGCAGCCCGGAAAAACTTCGATTTTTCAGCGCCCTGACGTAAAATTCGCGGTCCGATCCCGCACTGCAACAACCCGTCCCAGATGCTCTATCCCACCCGTTTCGATGTCATCGTCGTCGGCGGCGGCCATGCCGGCACCGAAGCTGCACTGGCTGCAGCCCGGGCGGGGGCCAACACGCTGCTGCTGACGCACAATCTCGACACCCTCGGGGCGATGAGCTGCAACCCGTCGATCGGCGGCATCGGCAAGGGCCATCTGGTCCGCGAAGTCGACGCGCTGGGCGGGGCGATGGCGGCGGCGACCGACGAGTCGGGCATCCAGTTCCGCATTCTGAATGCCTCGAAAGGCCCGGCGGTGCGCGCCACGCGCGCCCAGGCCGACCGCGTGCTGTACAAGCAGGCGATCCGCACGCGCCTGGAAAACCAGCCCAACCTGACCATCTTCGCCCAGGCCTGCGACGACCTGATCGTCGAGGGCGACAAGGTTTGCGGCGCCGTCACCCAGCTGGGTATCCGCTTTATGGCCGACGCCGTGGTGCTGACCGCCGGCACTTTCCTCAACGGCAAGATCCAC